>NZ_JBSFVA010000001.1:267576-355443 GCF_053592075.1 Nonomuraea sp. NPDC002799 | reverse complement strand
CGCAGCCGCAGCCGCAGCCGCAGCCGCAGCCGCAGCCGCAGCCGCAGCCGCAGCCGCAGCCGCAGCCGCAGCCGCAGCCGCAGCCGCAGCCGCAGTCGCAGCCGCAGTCGTCGCCGTCGGCGGGCGGTCCCGTGGGTGGGGCGCAGGACCGGCCTCAGGGGCGGCGGCGGTGGCCGTGGGTGGTGGGGGCCGCTGTGGCCGTGGTGGCCGTGGCCGCCGCCCTGGCCGTGCCCGCGCTCTGGCGGGAGAGCCGGCCGTACGAGGCGGACTTCGGCGATGCCTGGGCCATCGGCTCGTCGGAGGGCGGGGCGGCGCGCCAGTCCGGCACCGCGTACGAGCTGACCGTCAAGCCGGGATGGCGCCTGTGGAAGTCGGCCCCCGCGACGGAGCCGGCGAGCGGCGTGATCGTCAGTGCGAAGGGCACCCTGGAGGCCGGTGCCGGCGAATACGGTGTGTGGTGTCACGGCTCGGCGAGCTCCGGCGACCGGTACGAGTTCGCGGTGAGCGGCGCGGGCAGCGTCACGATCGTCAAGCGCCGCACGGGCACGAAGGGCAAGATCCTCTACGGCCCGGCGAACGTGCGGAGCGAGCCCGGCAACCGCATCGTGGCGGAGTGCGACCCGAGCGGTGACAAGGTGGCGCTGCGCATGTGGCTGAACGAACGCCTGATCGCCGAGGTGGCCGACGCCGACGACCCCTATCCGCCCGCCGGGGCCGGGGTGCACGCCGCGTCCACGGCCACCGAGCCGGCCCGTGTGCGCTTCGACTCGTTCACCATGAGGCCGAGCGACGGCGCCCCGGCGCCGGGTGGCGGATGAGCGTGCGGTTCGGTGTGCTGGGGCCGCTGCGGATCGAGGGCGCGCGGGCGCCGGGGCCGGCGAAGCATCGGGCGTTGCTGGCCGCGCTGCTGGTGTCGGCCCGTGAGCAGGTGCCGGTCGAGCGGCTGATGTCCGTGGTCTGGGACGACCGGCCGCCCGCGTCGGCGGAGTCGGTGCTCAGGGTGTACGTGAGCGCGTTGCGCAAGCTCGTGGACGGCATCCGTACCGTGCCCGGCGGCTACCTGTTCGACGTCGATCCGGACGACGTGGACTGCCACCGGTTCGAGCGGCTGGTCGCCAGGGCCAGGCGGGCGCGGGCGGCGGGGCAGGTCGCGGAGGCGGCCGACGGGTTTCGGGCGGCGCTGGGGTTGTGGCGCGGGCAGGCGCTGGCCGACGTCGAGTCGTCGGTGTTGCGCAGGGCGCACGCCGTACCGCTGGAAGAGCTGCGCCTGACCGCGCTGGAGGAGCGCGTGCGGCTCGATCTGCGGCTGGGGCGGGGCGCTGAGGTGGTAGGCGAGTTGCGGGCCCTGGTCGGGGCGCATCCGCTGAGGGAGCGTGCCTGGGTACACCTGATCGAGGCTCTGCAGCAGGCGGGGCGGCGGTCGGAGGCGCTGGGGGCGTATCGGGATGCGCGCGGGGTGCTGGTGGAGGAGCTGGGGCTTGAGCCGGGCCCTGAGCTGAGTGCGGCCCATGAGCGGGTGCTGAACGATGACGGGCGCGGGGACTCGGGGGGCGGTGGCCACGGCTCGGGTGATGGCGGTCAAGAGGTAGGCGCGGGCGGCGCGGGCGGCTCCGGGTTCGTCGCTGGTGCGGGGAGCCGGCGCGGGGGACCGATCGATGAGTTGCCGCCGGATATTTCGGACTTCGCCGGGCGGAAGCCGGCCATCGACTGGATCATGCGTGCGGCCGGCGGCGAGCATCCGTCAGCGTCCGCACATCCGTCGGCCTCAGCAGGCCCGTCAGCGTCCGCGCATCCGTCGGCGTCAGCAGGCCCGTCAGCGTCCGCGCATCCGTCCGCGCCCGTGCACCTCGTGCTGCACGGGCCGCCCGGCTGCGGCAAGTCGGCCGTCGCGGTGCGGGCCGCCGGTGCGCTCGATCATCCCGACGGCCGCCTCTACGCCTCGCTCGGCGCCAGAAGCCCGGGTGCGGTGCTGGAGGATCTGCTGCGCTCGCTGGGGTGCCCGGACGGCGCGGTGCCACCGGCGCTGGACGAGCGGGTGCGGCTGTACCGGAGCATGACGGCCCGCAGGAGGCTGCTGGTCGTGCTGGACGACGCCGCCGACGAGGCTCAGGTGCGCCCGCTGCTCCCGACGGGGCCGGGCAGCGTCACCCTGGTGACGAGCCGGTCGCCGCTGGCGGGGCTGGAGGCGGCGCGGGCGTACGAGCTGGGGGTGCTCGACGAGGACGAGGCCGTCGCGATGCTCGGCGGGGTCGCGGGACACGAGCGGGTGGGCGCCGAGCCCGACGCCGCCCGGCGCATCGTCCGGCTCTGCGGCCACCTCCCCCTGGCCCTGCGCATCGCCGGGTCCCGGCTGGCGCGCAAGCCCGGCTGGACGCTCGACCACCTGGCGGGGCGGCTGGGCGACGAGCGGAGCAGGCTCGACGAGCTCAGCGCCGGCGATCTCGCCGTGCGCGGCAGCCTCGGACTCGGCTATCGCGGCCTGCCCGACCCCGAACGGCGGCTCCTGCGTGCGCTCGGCGCGCTGTCCGCGCCCGACTTCGCCCCCTGGGTGCTGGGGCAGGACCTGGAGCCGCTGGCGGAGGCCGGGCTGCTGCAGTCGCGCGGTCTGGACGAGGCCGGGCAGGAGCGGTACGGGTGGCACGACCTGACCAGGCTGTACGCCGCCGAACGCCTGGCCGAGGAGGATGGCGGGCCCGCCACGGTGCTGGCGGCACGGGCGGGGGTGATCCTGGAGCGTACCCGGCAGGCCAGGGCCTCTCTGCTGCCCGCCGAGCCGGGCACCGGCCGTACCGAGGTGCACACCGGGGTGCAGGGGACGGCCGACGGGCCGGCGCTGCGGACCGGCTGGTTGCGGCAGGAGGCGCGGTGGCTGAACGCCGAGCGCCGGTTTCTGGTGGCGAGCGTCGAGGACTTCTCCCGGGCGGGTCTGTACGAGGCGGCCTGGCGGCTGGCCTTCTACCTGACGCCGCTGTTCGAGCTGGGGGTGCACCACGACGACTGGCACGCCACCACGGCCACCGGGCTGGACGCGGCCAGGGCGGCCGGTCATCGGCACGGTGAGGCGCTGCTGCTGCGCGGGCTGGCCGACCTGCACCGGGCCGAGGGGCGTACGGACGCGGCGGTCGCGGCCTTGCGGGTGGCCCAGCCCCTGGTGGAAGGGCTGGAACTGGCCAGGATCACGCTGCGGCTCGGCCTGGTCCAAGCCCGCGCGGCCGAGTACGGCAGCGCCGCCCTGGTCCAGGCTCGTGCGGCCGGGTACGGCAGCGCGGCCCAGGCCCGTGCGGCCGGGTACGGCAGCGCCGGCCTGGCCCGGGTTCGCGAGGCCGAGCGGGCCTTCGTACAGGCGTTGCGGGTTTTCACGGAGGCAGGGGACCGGCGGGGGCGCGCGGACGCGTTACGCGCGCTCGGCGCCCTGCGCCACGACGAAGGCGCGCTGACCGAGAGCCTCGCCGCCTACCAGGACCTGGGCGACCCCCGAGGCGAGTCGGAGGCGCTGCTGGACCTGGCCCGCCTGCACCTCGCCGGCCGGCGTCATCCGCAGGCCCGCGACTGCGCCGAGCGCCGTCTGCGTATCAACAGGCGTCTCGGCGACCGGCTGCCCGAGGCGGTGGCCCTGCTCGTCCTGGCCGGGGTGGCCCGCGCGGAAGGCGCCCCCGGAGTGGCCGCCGACTCGGCGCGGACGGCGCTGGAGACGTTCACCTCGTACGGCGACCGCAGGAGCGCGGCCCAAGCCCGCCTTGTCCTAGCTCAGGCCGCCCTCGACCTCGATGACATCGACCGAGCTGTTGATGTGCTTATGCGTGTTATGACAGAGTTTGACGGCCTCGGTGATGAGCACGGCAGGACCGAGGCCGAACGGCTCTTGCAGGAGGCACGCAGACGGCGTGGTCAGCGCATATAGCCGACTATGCGGATCCTGAAGGTCGCTTCTCTACGGTGAAGCCCACAGTTCCGACGACGAAAGTGGTCACAGAAAATGCGTAAGACGATCGCGCTGGCAGTCGCGGCCGTCGCACTGTCTGGTTGCGGCATCCTCCCCGCTCAGCAACTAGGCAGTGGCGGCGAAGAGAAGCAGACCCAGGCCGTCGCGGAGCCGGCGACCACGCAGCCGACCGGCCAGGCGGCGCCGCAGCAGCAGCAGGAGTCGGCCAAGCCGGCGGAGACCGCGCCGCCGCAGCAGACAGAGGCGATCGCCACCCGTGAGACCAAGGTGGGCGCCGGCGACATGTACGGCACGGCCCGCGCGGAGATCCTCTCGCTCAAGCGCCAGGGCCGGACCATCAGCCTCAACTGGACGATCACCGCCATCGACGGCAAGGTGAACCTGCACAACGGCATGGGCGAAGGCTCGCTCGACTACTCGGTCTCAGGCATCTCCCTGATCGACCCGGTCAACGCCAAGCGCTACCGGGTGGCCCGCAACGGCACGGGCGAGGACGCCGAGTGCGTCTGCTCGGGCACGCAGGGGCAGTTCCTGGAGGACGGGGAGGCATCCACGCTGTACGCGGTCTTCGCCGCCCCGCCCGCGGACGTCACGAAAATCAACGTTGAGATGCCCATGATCGGCGTGTTCTCCGATGTTCCTATCTCTTAGTATCGCCCTCTCCCTCGTCCTGTCCCCGGCGCCCAGCACGCCGCCCGACGTCAGCGGCGCCACCGGCGCGATCGAGAACCTGGTGCTGCCCGTCGAGGACATCATCGGCGAGATCGAGTCGATGGACGGCACGGAGAGCGAGACCAAGCAGGGGCGGCAGGTGACGGTGGCGCTCACCAGCGACGTGCTGTTCGCGCTGGACAAGTGGCAGCTCACCGCCAAGGCGCGGCAGCGGCTGAAGAAGGTGGCCGAGCAGGTCAACGCCGAGGGGGCGGGCGGGGTGGTCAAGATCGAGGGCCACACCGACGACCAGGGAAGCGACGCCTACAACATCACGTTGTCGCAGCGGCGGGCGCAGGCCGTGCAGACCGCCATGCGAGGGCTGCTGACCGGTGCGGGCACGAACCTCCAGGCCAGCGGCTACGGGGAGGCGCGGCCCAAGCTGCCGAACCTGGTCGACGGCAAGCCCGTGGCGAAGAACCGGGCCAAGAACCGCCGCGTCGAGATCATCTTCACCGCCAAACAGTGACGCCCAGAGGGCGGGCGCGGCGCCTCGCCGGCGACTGAGCGGGGCGAGGCGCCGGGACTGTCACTCGGCCTGCAACTCGCTCAGGGTCACGTTGATCGTGGCCTTCGTGCCGTCCGCCCGGATCACCCCGATCCGGGCCTGCTGCCCCGGCTTGAGGGTGGTGAGGGTCTCGGAGAGCGCGGCCATGGTCGGCGTCTTCGTGCCGTTGATCGAGACGATCACGTCCCCCGCCTTGATCCCGGCCTGTACGGCGCCGCCGACCGGCTCGACCCGGGCCACCCCGACCCCGGCGGGCTCCCCGTCGGAGCCGACGATCGTGCTGCCCCGGATGCCGAGCGCGGCCCGGTGGCTGTCGGTGACCCTGCCCTGCTTGACGATCTGCTCGGCGATGTCGGTGGCGGTGTTGCTCGGGATGGCGAAGCCGATGCCCGGCGCGGCCCCTCCGCCGAGGTCCGGGTCGGTGGCGGCGAGCGTCGGGATGCCGATGACGTGGCCGGCCAGGTCCACGAGCGCCCCGCCGCTGTTGCCCGGGTTGATGGCGGCCGAGGTCTGGATCGCGCCGGCGATCGTCGCCCCGGGAGAGCCCGGGTTCTGCGGCTCGGTGACCGTGCGGCCGAGGGCGGAGATGATGCCGTTCGTCACGCTGCCGGACAGGCCGAGCGGGTTGCCCATGGCGAGCACGATCTGCCCGACCCGCAACTTCGAGGAGTCCCCGAACCGGGCCGGCCGCAGCCCGTCCGGATCGTCCACCTTGATGACCGCCAGGTCACCGGCGCTGAACGACTTGACCAGTTTGGCCGGGCGCGCGCCGCCGCCGGTGGCGATCGTCACGTTCATCGTGGTGGCCTGGCCGACCACGTGGGCGTTGGTGACGATGTGGCCGGCCGAGTCGAACACGATGCCCGAGCCGAGCCCCACCTTGGTGTTGATCTGCACGATCGACGGCAGGACGTCGGCGATGACCTTCTCGTACGCCGCCTCCAGCGGTTGTTGCCGAGGCGTCGCACGGGCGGTCGGCGAATGGGTGGCGGTACGCGACACCGTCGGGGACCGGGGCTTTGACGCGGTGCCGGTGCCGGTGCCGGCTGGCGTGGGCGGCTCCGGCGTGGCCGTGGACGTGGAGGGAGGCGGCCCGCAACCGGCGAGCAGTGCGACGACGGCGGCCAGTCCCGCGACGATCTCCCTCATAGAGCATTTCTTCCCAGCTCAGCTCGAAAGATACGTTTCCCGGACGTTTCGCCTGCTCAGCTTGCCTGTGGGCGTCCGGGGCAGCGCCTCCCGATACTCGATCAACCGTGGGTGCTTGAGCCTGGCCAGCCGGGGCGCGCAGTGCCGGAGCAACTCCGCCGTGAGCTCGTCCCCGCCCGCCACTCCGGGCGCGGGCTGCACGAGCGCCACGACCTTGTGCCCCCACTCCGGATCCGGCACGCCGATGACGGCGACGTCGGCCACGGAGGGATGTTCGAGCAGCGCCGCCTCGATCTCGGCCGGATAGATGTTGACCCCGCCCGAGATGATCAGGTCCGTCCGCCGGTCCAGCAGGAACAGATAGCCGTCCCCGTCGAGGTAGCCGACGTCGCCGGCCGTGTAGTCGCGCCCGCGCATGGCCTGCGCCGTCTTGCCGGGGTCGCCGTGGTACTCGAAGCGGTTGATCCCGCCGATGTAGACCAGCCCGGGGTCGCCGGGCGCCGCCTCCTCGCCGTCCTCACCGACGATCGTGAACGTCATCCCGTCCAGCGCCCGGCCGACCGTGCCCGGCTTGGCCAGCCACTCCTGTGACGAGACCATGGTCGCCACGGCCGCCTCGGTGGACCCGTAGTACTCCCACACCACGGGACCCAGCCAGTCGATCATCGCCTGCTTGGTGGCCGGCGGGCACGGGGCGGCCCCGTGGTAGAGATGGGTGAGGGACGACAGGTCGTAGGAGTCCCGCTCCGGCACCGCCAGCAGCCGGTGGAACATCGTGGGCACCATGAACGCGTTCGTCACCCGATGCCGCTCGATCAGCCGCAGCGCCTCGACCGCGTCGAACCGCTCGGGCGCCACGATCGTGTGCCCGAACTGCAGCGCCATCATCGCCTGCCCGTAGGGCGCGGAGTGGTAGAGCTGCGAGCTCACCAGATGCACCCCGCCGGACGGCAGCCCGAAGTGCCGCCAGCTCTTGCGCATCAGGATCGGGTACAGGTCCTCCGGCGTCAGGTCCAGCAGCCGCCGCCGCACCCCCTTGGGCCGCCCGGTGGTCCCCGAGGTGTAGAGCATCATCGACCCGGCCCTGCGGTGCTCCGGCGCGCCGGCCGACTGCCCGGACACGAGCTCGTCCACGGTGAGCGCCTCGGGTGAGATCACCACCTTCGCTCCGCAGTCGGCCACGATGTAGTCGATCTCGTCGGAAGTGAAATGCCAGTTGACCGGAACCAGATACGCACCGATCTGGTAGGTCGCGAGCATCATGGTCAACGCGTCGGGCCCGTTCTTCAGCACGGTCACCACGCAGTCGCCGGGCGCCACTCCGCGCGAGGTCAGGCCGTTGGACGCCTGGTTCGCCCGGGCGAGCAGCCCGCCGTACGTGATGCCCTCGTCGCCGAGAAGGGCAGGGCGTTCCGGGTCGTCGGCCGCGATCTCATAGAAACCCCTCATGTCCGCAGACCATACAGAATTAAGTTCTGCAGGGGGAGTAGAGGAAATATCCCGCTCTCTCGTGACGTAATCTCAAGGCCATGGCGGACGTCGGCGACCAGAGACCCACAACGGATTCACCCACCACCCCGTTCCGCAAGATCGTTCTGCCCGCCGAGGAGACGGTCCAGATGGTCCGGCCGCCGACGCCGGGGCCGTCCACGCCGATCCGGCCCCAAGGTCAGTCACAAGGCCGGCCCCAGAACCAGCCCCAGAACCAGCCCCAGAACCAGCAGCGGAATCAGTCCCCGAGCCAGGCGCCGGTGCGGCCGCCGTACCAGCCGCTGGAGCAGCCCCCGCTTCCGCCCGCCCCGCCGCCCCGCCGCATCAGCGACATCCCGATGAAGGCCGTCTACCTGCTCGGCGCCATTCTCGGCACCGTCCTGGCGGTGGCGCTGATCTTCATGCTCTTCTCCGGCGACGTCCCCGCCAACCAGGCGCAGGACGACCCGGTGGTGCGCGTCCAGCCCGTCCCGACCACGGCCACCCCCTCGACGTCGACGACCCCGACCCCGACCGCCACCGAGAGCGCGGTCGTGCTGCCGCCGGTTCCGGCGAGCAAGGCGTACACGACCCTGGCCGGCACCGCGTCCGTGGTCATCGGCACGATCAGCGACAAGGACAGCGGGATCAGCTACCCGAGGCTGGCCGCGCCGTGGAAGGCCAGGTCCTACTCGCCGTACGCGGTGGCGCAGCGCATCGGCAAGCTGGAGATCCCGTTCACGCTGATCGGCTCGGCCATGTTCCCCGGCGAGTCGCCGACGAAGAAGCCCTCGTCGAACGCCGACTACCGCGCTCTCGCCACCGAGGCCGTCCGCTGGACGATCCGCACGCAGTATCCGGCGGACGCCGCGCTCTCCTGGACCGCCTCGAAGAAGCCCGCGCTCGGCAAGGGCTGGACGCTCGGCTACAAGGTCACCTTCACCCAGGACGGCAAGGAGCGGGTCGCCCAGGCCATGGTGACGGTCGTCGAGGTGGGCAAGACCAAGCCGGCCATGTTGCTGGCCTCGATTCCCGAGGCGAACAAGGCGCGCTGGCCTGACCTGAACATCCTCGCTGAGCAGGTTCGTCCGCTCTAGGTCAGAAGCATGCTCTAGAATATGATTCTGGGCAGTTGTCCGGACCTGGCTGGAGGATGAGCAATGGCGATCGGGTTGAGCGAGGAGCATGAGGCGCTCCGCGAATCGGTGAGCGGCTGGGCCGAGCGGAACATTCCCTCGGAGCTGCTACGCGCTGAGGCGGACGGGCGTCCCCCGTTCTGGTCGGGCCTCGCCGAGCAGGGGCTGCTCGGCCTGCACCTGCCTGAGGAGGCCGGTGGATCGGGCTACGGCCTGCTGGAGGCGGCCGTGGCCGTCGAGGCGCTGGCCGAGCGCATGGCGCCGGGGGCCTTCGTGCCGACCGTGTTCGCCAGCGCGGTCATCCACGCCTCCAAGCACCACGAGTTGCTGGCCTCGCTCGCCGACGGCACCCGCACCGGCGCCGTCGCGCTGACCGGCACGCTGAGCGGCACCCGCGCCGACGACGGCTCCCTGGTCGTCTCCGGCACCGCCGAGCCCGTGCTCGGCGGCTCGCTGGCCGACGTGCTGGTGCTGCCCGTGACCACGTCCGAGGGCGAGGAGTGGGTCGCGATCGACGCCTCCGCCGCCACGGTCACCGCGCTGAAGTCGCTCGACCTGACCCGGCCGGTCGCCAAGGTGGAGTTGTCGGAGGCCACGGTGCCCGCCGACCGCGTCCTCACCGGCGTCGAGGGCCCCGACGTGCTCAACCTGGCCGCGATCCTGCTCGGCGCCGAGGCGGCCGGCCTGGCGTCGTGGTGCGTGACGGCCGCCGCCGAGTACGCGAAGGTGCGCGTGCAGTTCGGCCGCCCGATCGGCCAGTTCCAGGGCATCAAGCACAAGCTCTCCCGCATGCTGGTCGCGCTGGAGCAGGCCCGCGCCACCGTCTGGGACGCCACCCGCGCCGAAGGCAAGGAGCTGGAGTACGCCGCCGCCATCGCGGGCGTGATGGCCCCCGACGCCGCCGTCCAGTGCGCCAAGGACGCCGTCCAGACCTTCGGTGGCATCGGCTACACCTTCGAGCACGACGTCCACCTCTACTACCGCCGCGCCCTCACCCTGCGCGCGCTGCTCGGCTCGTCGTCCGAGTGGGCCGCCACGGTCGCCGCGCTGGCCCTGCAGGGCGTCTCCCGCGAGATGGAGATCGACCTGCCCGAGGACGCCGAGGCGCTGCGCGAGTCGCTCCGCGCCGAGGTCGCGGAGATCGCGCAGCTTGAGGGCAAGGAGCAGAAGCGGGCGCTGGCCGGGCGCGGCTTCGTCATGTCGCACCTGCCCAAGCCGTGGGGGCGCGACGCCAAGCCGCTGGAGCAGGTGCTGATCGCGCAGGAGCTCAAGGCCGCCAAGGTCCGGCTGCCCGCCATGATCATCGGCGCCTGGGTGGTGCCGTCCATCGCCGCGTACGGCACGCGGGAGCAGCAGGAGCGCTTCCTGCCCAAGACGCTCAGCGGCGAGATGATCTGGTGCCAGCTCTTCTCCGAGCCCGGCGCCGGCTCCGACCTGGCCTCGCTGCAGATGAAGGCGGAGCAGGTCGAGGGCGGCTGGAAGCTCAACGGCCAGAAGATCTGGACCTCCGTCGCCCACGTCGCCGAGTGGGGCATCTGCATCGCCCGCAACTCCAGCGAGGGCTCCAAGCACGAGGGCATCACCTACTTCCTGGTCGACATGAAGGCCCCCGGCGTCACCGTCCGGCCGCTGACCGAGATGACCGGCGAGAACCTGTTCAACGAGGTCTTCCTCGACGACGTCTTCGTCCCCGACGACCTGGTCGTGGGCGAGGTCGGCCAGGGCTGGAAGGTCGCCCGCAACACGCTGTCGAACGAGCGCGTCTCGCTCTCGTCCGGCTCGGGCGGCACCGGCTCCTCCATGACCGACCTGCTCGGGCTGGCCGGCCGGCTCGGCCGCGAGCTCACGCCGGCCGAGCAGCAGCACGTCGCCCAGGTCGTCTGCGAGGGTCACTCGATCAACGCGTTGTCGTTGCGGGTCACGCTCAAGCAGCTCGCCGGGTCCGAGCCGGGCGCGGACGCCTCCGTACGGAAGTTGTTGTCCACCTCCCACGCCCAGCACGTCTCCGAGACGGCCGTGGAGCTGCTGGGAGCGGCCGCCACGGTGGCCGCCGACATGAAGCTCGGCGACGCGGGCTACTGGAACCGGGCGGTGCTCGCCACCCGGGCCATGACCATCTACGGCGGCACCACCGAGGTGCAGCTCAACATCATCGGCGAGCGCATGCTGGGCCTGCCCAGGGACCCCGAGCCGGGCAAGTGACGGCCGGGCCTATCGCCCCACGGCCTGCGGGGGGATGGGCACGCCGTTCTCGGCCGGGACGGGGACGCCGACCCTGATCTCACCGACGCACGTTTCGCCGCCGATCGTCCTGATCACCAGCTCGTCCCCGCCGCTGGTGATCGGGGCGTAGGTGGTGCCCAGGTCCTTGCCCGCAGGGACGACGCTCTGCGCGAGCCCGAGCTGGATGTTCAAGGTGGTCGCGGCGCCGTTGAGGTAGGAGACCTGGACGGTGTACTCGCCCTCGTCGAGCCGGACGGGGAGCGGGAAGCGCACCTCCCGTGGGCCGACGGGGGTGCAGGCGGCGCCGGCCGGGGTCGTGACGCCGTCGATCCGCACCGGGCGCAGCCGGCCCTGCCCGTCGAAGGTCAGCGGGTTGGCGACCGTGCCCCTGAGCCGCCTGGTCCAGGCGATCCCGTCCGGGGCGGCCGGGCCGAGCACCTTGGAGTGCAGCGCGTAGTCGTAGAAGAAGACCGGCAGCGCGACCTTGGCCGGCACGTACGTGTCCAGGACGACCGAGCCGGCGGGCACCTGCGCGAGGGCCTGCCTGGCGGTCTCCACGTAGCTTCTGACGTTCGCGCCGAGCGGCCGGTCGGCGTAGGCGGCGACCGACCACACCGAGCCCGCCGCGAACACCGCCGCGAGCGGGATCCACACGAGCCTGAGCCGGAGCGCCGGACGGCGCCAGGGCCGCTCCTCGCCCTCGACCGGGATGAAGGCCAGCCCGATCACCACCGCCACGACCATGGCGGTGGAGGAGATGTACCGCAGCTCGAAGCCGCTCAGATCGGGACCGAGCAGCTCGACCCGCCCCAGCATGATCGGCACCACGTCGGCCGTCAGGAAGTAGCCGAGCAGCGTCAGCCAGGCCAGCCAGGCCCGCCGCCGCCAGATCACGGACACGGTCACGGCGACGACCGCCACCGCCAGGCTCGCCCAGATCAGCGTGGGCGGCGTGGCGGCCAGCGCGTAGTCCTCGCCGATCGGCTGCCACTGCCAGGGGCCGCCCAGCGACGTGGGCACCAGAGAGCCGGTCAGCAACGTCCACGCCGACTTCAGGGCCACCTCGGCGGTGGGCAGGTTGGGCTGGAAGGTCTCGTTCGTGAGCTGCACGGTGGTGAAGAGCTGCCGGAAGAAGATCAGCGTGTACGGGACCAGCACGGCCAGGTAGAGCAGCCACGCCCGCCACAACCGGCGCCCGCGAAGACCGCCGAGCCAGCCGATCGTGAGCACGAAGGCCAGCACCGGGATGAACGGCGCCTTGACGAAGAACACCATCCCGAACGCCGTCCAGCCCGCCGCCGCCACCGCGTGCCGGAAGCGCCCGGTGCGGGTGTAGAGCACGTGCGAGCCGAGCGCCATCGGCAGCGCGATCTGGAACGGGAGCGTCTCCACCACCACCGCCCACCACGACATCCCCGGGATCGTCATCGGCGTCAGCAGCGCGAAGCCGAGCGGGACCAGGATGGCCGGCCGCGTCCCGAACAGCAGCCGCAACAACCGCAACAACGCCAGCCCCGCCGCCGCCTGCAGGCCGATCGTCAGCGCGTGCGCGAGGAGCTCGTTGTAGACGCCGAGCCGCCCCATCGCCCACTGGATCGCGAACGCCCCCGGCATCAGATGGCCGTAGTCGATCCGCATCAGATAGTCCCAGGAGAGCCCGCTCTCCAGCCCCCTGACGATGAACATGAAGTCGTCCTGCCGGAAGTAGGTCCGCAGGACCAGGCCGGACTTCCAGACGAGCTGGACGGCGATCATCACCAGCCCGGCGGCCAGCACGGCGTCACCGCCGCGCAGCCGCTCGCGAAACCCCGTTGTCGCCACGCGCGTCACCACCCCTCAGGAAGACTAACGAGAGCGAGGTCAGCCGTGGAATGACCGTAGCGGGGTTGTGATGTCATAGCGGGATGCCGCACACGACCCGGGCCGGGCCCGCCGCCGCGCTGCTCGGGCTCGCGCTCGGCTGCCTGGCCCTGGGACCGGCGCTGGGCTGGGGGTTCACGCTCCTGCAGGACATGGTGTTCGTGCCGGACCCGGCGTTCTCGGCGTGGACGTTCGGGCTGGAGGGCGGGGCCGCGCGGGTCGTGCCGAGCGATGCCGTGGTGACCGCGCTGGCGCGGGTGCTGCCGGCCGAGCTGGTGCAGAAGCTGATCCTGCTGGCGATCTTCGTGGTCGGGTGCTCGGGGGCCGCGCTGCTGACGCCGGGCGACCGCCTCGGGCCGAAGCTGGTGGCGGGGACCTTTTACGTGTGGAACCCGTACGTGGCCGAGCGGCTGCTGATGGGGCAGTGGGCGCTGCTGCTCGGGTACGCGGGGCTGCCGTGGGTGGTGCGGGCGGTGTGGACCGGGCGCTCCCCGGCGAGTGCAGGGTCCGCGCCGAGCGGCTCATGGAGCCGGACGGCGGTGGCGATGGTGCCGGCGGCCGTCGGCGGGTTCGCCGCGATGACGATCACCGCCATCACGGCCCTGCCCGTGGCCGGTGGCCGCCTTTGGGCCTTCGCCCGCGTGGTGGGGCTGCTGGCGGTGCTCAGCCTGCCGTGGCTGGTGCCGACCGCGCTGCGGCCACAGGGCATCGACGGCGATCCGGTCGGCGTGGACGCCTTCGCCGCCAGGGCCGACACACCGTTCGGCGCGGTGGGGAGCCTGCTGTCGCTCGGCGGGATCTGGAACGCGCACGCGGTGCCGCCGGGCTACGACACCCTGGCGGGGACGGTGGGCCGGCTGCTGCTGACGCTGGCCGGGGTGCTGTTCTTCCTGCGGGGTGAGGTGCCGTACAAGAAGGGGCTGGCCGTGGCGGCGGCCATCGGGCTCGGCATCGCCTGCGTGGGGGTGAGCGAGCCGGGCCGGGAGGCGTTCAAGGGGGTCATCGAGGTGTGGGGCGGGTTCGCGGTGTTCCGGGACGCCCAGCAGTTCATCGCGCCGCTGGCGCTGGTGGCCGCCGTCGGGCTCGGGCTGCTGACCGAGGCGGTGGCCCGCGACCGGGTCTGGGCGGGCGCGCTGGCGCTGGTGCCGCTGGCCGTGCTGCCGACCATGGCCTGGGGATCGCTCGGCGCGCTCGGGGCCGTCTCCTATCCCGAGAGCTGGACGGCCGCCCGTGCCGTCATCCGGCAGGATCACGAGGCCGGCGACGTGCTGGTGCTGCCGTTCGAGTCCTACCGGCAGTTCGCCTGGAACGGCGGGCGGCCGGTGCTGGATCCGGCGCAGCGCTTCTTCGCCGTGCCGGGGCGGCGGGTGGTCTCCAACGACGTCGTACGGGTCGGCGACATGGTCGTCGAGAGCGAGGACGCGCGGGCGCTGGAGGTAGAACACGTACTAGAAGGACCCTCGCCTGATCTGGCTGGAGCCGGATTTCGGTACGTCATAGTCGACGCGGGGACAGGGGAAGAACAGCGACAGTTCCGTATCTGGCTACGGAGTGCGAGGGTCCTGGTCGACGCGGGTGACCTGCGGCTCTACCGATTTGACGGGCCGGTGGGGAAGGCCCTGACTGCGCACGTGCGCTGATCTGCGGATTTATTAAGATTTCGCCTAGCTACTTCCGAGTAGCAAGAATTGGTTCTAGGTTGGTGGACGCCCGCTCCAATTGCTCGCTCCGAGGAGGAACCCCTCGTGATCAAGATCCTGTTAGCGGCGATCATCGGCGTCGCCGTAGCGGCTCTCGTGGCGACGGTCACCACGGTCTCCTTCACCGGTGCCACCGCGACGCCGGTCAACCAGCCGCTCTACAACTACGGCGACCGGTAACCAGCACCGCCATGTCACCCTCTCCGCAAGGGGACGAGAGGGCGAGCCGACCACCACTGCTTGAGATCGTCATTCCGGCGTACAACGAGGAAGGGCGACTCCCCGGGGGGCTCCTGCAGATGTGCGCGAAGCTTGCCCGCATGCCGTTCCCGACCGCTGTCATCGTCGTGGACAACAACAGCACGGATCGTACGGCCGAGATCGTCGCGACCTGGCCGCGCGGCCGCGTCCCCGTCCGTCTCATCGCCTGCGAGATCCCCGGCAAGGGAGCCGCCGTCCGCGCCGGGCTGCTCGGCACCAGCGCGCCGTTCGTCGGCTTCTGCGACGCCGACATGGCCACCGACCTCGACGCCATCGACGAGGCGTTCGGGCTGCTGCTGTCCGGCGACCGCGTGGTGATCGGCTCCAGGGCGCATCAGAAGTCGCACGTCGAGAACCGCCACAGCAAGGTCCGCGAGCTCGGCGCCCTCGGCTTCCGCACGCTGGCGGGCACGCTGGTGCCCGGGGTGAGCGACACCCAGTGCGGCTTCAAGTTCTTCGACGGCGTGCTGGCCCGCGAGGCCGCCGCGCTGCTGCGCACCCCCGGGTTCGCCTTCGACGTCGAGTTGCTCGCCCGCTGTGTCTCCGCCGGCTCGGAGGTGCGGGAGATCGCCGTGCGCTGGCGTGACATGCCGGGCTCCCGTTTCTCCCCGGCCAGGCACACCTTCGGCATCGTGCTGGAGCTCGGCAGGATCTGGCTCCGGCTGCGCGCTCAACCGCGTGCCGCCGCGCGCCCGGCCTGGGAGCCGCCGCTCGATCCCGTCGGATATCCGTGAAGATCGTTGTCGTCAACTGGCGTGACCCCTGGCATCCGCAGGCGGGCGGCGCCGAGACGTTCGCGTGGGAGCTGGCCCGCCGCTTCGCGCGGGCGGGCCACCAGGTGTGCTTCGTCACGGCCCGCGCGCCGGGGCAGCGCCGGGCGGAGACGGTGGAAGGGGTACGGTTCGTGCGCATGGGCGGTGTCTTCACCGTCTATCCGCTGGTCCTCGGCTGGTTGTCGCTCCGCCGGAGGCGCTTCGACGTGGTGCTGGACTGCCAGAACGGCATTCCGTTCTTCACCCCCTGGGTGGTGCGGCGGCGGACCAAGGTGCTCTGCGTCATGCACCACGTGCACGATCGGCAGTTCGGGGTGCACATGCCGGGGTGGCTGGCGGCGTTCGGGCGGTTCCTGGAGGGGCCGGTGTCCCGGTGGACGTACCGGCGGCACGCGAGCGTGGCCGTGTCGCCGTCCACGGTGCGGGCCATGCGGGAGCGGCTCGGGTGGCAGGGGCCGGTGCACGTCATCCCCAACGGGGTGAGTGTCGCCGAGCCTGGAAATATCGTGAGAAGTCCGGTGCCTCGGATCGTCTGCCTGGGCCGGCTCGTCGCGCACAAGCGCGTTGATCTACTGCTCGACGCCGTCGTGGAGCTCCGGGCGCGGCTGCCGGGGCTGGTCGTGGACATCGTCGGCCGGGGGCCGGAGGAGGCCGCGCTGCGGGCCCGGCTGCCCGAGGGCGTCACGATGCACGGTCACCTGTCCGAGGAGGACAAGGCGCGGCTGGTCGCGCGGGCTTGGGTGCACGTGAGCGCGTCGCAGGGCGAGGGGTGGGGGCTGAGCGTGCTGGAGGCCGCCGCGCTCGGCGTTCCGACCGTGGCGTTCGACGTGGACGGGTTGCGGGACGCGGTGCGGCCCGGCGAGACCGGCTGGCTGCTGGCCGAGGGAACGGACCTGGCCAAGGGCCTTGCTCAGGCACTCGACGAAGTGGATCACACTTATACCGTGAAATGTCGGGAATGGGCGGACCGTTTCTCCTGGGACCGCAGCGCGGACCGCCTGACCGCGCTGATGCTCGGCCAGGACGTCGATCCGGCCTGGGAGGCACGGTGACCGACCGGCTGGTGGCCGGGTGGCCAGAGAAAAGGCAGCCGGTGACCGACCGGCTGGTGGCCGGGCGGCCAGGCACGAAGCAGCCGGTGACCGATCGGCTGGTGGCCGGGCGGCCGGAGAAGCAGCCGCCGGTGACCGATCGGCCGGAGAAGAAGCAGCCGGTGACCGATCGGCTGGTGGCCGGGCGGCCTGGTGTGAGAGGGCCGGTGGGCGAGCAGCCGGCGGTGGAGCGGCCGGAAACGGCGGCGGGCGAGCGGTCCGGAGCCACGCGGCCCCGCACCGGTCAGCCGGTGAGCGAGCGGGCCAGGCAGCGGTGGTGGTCGCTGATCTGCTGCTTCGGCTTCGCCATCCTGGCGTTCACCACCAAGCCGGGCCAGCTCATCTCCGACACGAAGCTGGACCTGGCGCTCAACCCCGTCGGCTGGCTGGAGCGCGCCGCGCACCTCTGGGACCTGCAGCACTTCGGCCAGCTCCAGAACCAGGTCGCCGGTTACGTCTTCCCGATGGGCCCGTTCTTCGCCTTGGGCGACCTGGCCGGCGTCGAGCCCTGGGTGACGCAGCGGCTCTGGCTGACGTTGCTGATGTGCGTGGCCTTCCTCGGTGTCGAGCGGCTGGCCAGGCAGCTCGGCATCGGCACCCCGGGCACCCGGATCGCGGGGGCGCTGGCGTACACGCTGGCCCCGCGCACGCTCTCCATCCTCGGTGAGATCTCCATCGAGTGGCTGCCCGCCGCGATGTTGCCGTGGATCCTCATCCCGCTGCTCACCGCCTCGGAGACGGGCCAGCGGGCCCGGGCGGCGGTCAGGTCGGCGCTGGCGGTGGCGCTGTGCGGCGGTGTGAACGCGGTCGCGGTGCTCGCCGTGCTCGTCGCCCCCGTCCTCTACATCCTCACCCGGCCCCGGCCGGTCCCGCGCTGGCGGTTGCTCGCCTGGTGGACGGCGGCGGTCTCGGTCGCCACCCTCTTCTGGTGGTTGCCGCTGCTGCTGGTCGGCCGGTACGCCTTCTCGTTCCTGCCGTACACCGAGACCGCCGAGACCACCACGCTGGTCACCTCGCTCACGAACGTGTTGCGCGGCGCCTCCGACTGGGTGCGCTACCTGCCGCTGAGCGGCGTCTTCGAGCAGCCGCCCGGCTTCGCGATCGCCACCTCCGCCGCCATGGTCGTCGTCACCGGCCTGCTGGCCGCGCTGGGCCTGGCCGGGTTGTCCCGCCGCGACCTGCCGGCCAGGGGTTTCCTGGTGGCGCTGTTCGTGGTGGGCGTGACCGCGCTGGTCGCGGGGCACATCAGCGCGCTGGAGCCGATCACCGCCGAGCCGGTGCGCTGGCTGCTCGACGGCCCGCTCGCGCCGCTGCGCAACCTGCGCAAGTTCGACCCTCTCGTCCGCCTCGCGCTCGCCTTCGGCCTGGCCCATCTGCTGGTCAGGGCCAGGCTGCCGCTGCGCGCGGTGTCGGTCGTCGCCTTCGCCGCCCTCGTGCTGCCGGTGTTCAACCAGGGCCTGGCCGCGCCCGGCGACTTCAAGGAGGTGCCGGCGCACTGGCGGGAGGCGGCGGCCTGGCTGGACGAGAACGCCGGCGACGACGGCGTGCTGGTCGTGCCGGGGGCCAAGTTCGGCGAGTACGTCTGGGGCCGCCCGATGGACGAGCCCCTGCAGGCGCTGTCCACCGCCCGCTGGACCACCAGGCAGATCACGCCACCGGGCTCCGTCGGCCTGACCAGGCTGCTCGACGCCATCGACCAGCGCCTGGCCGCGGGCGAGGGCTCCGCCGGCGTGACGGCCGTGTTGCGCCGGATGGGCGTGCGCTACCTGCTGGTCAGGAACGACCTGATCCGGCAGAACCTCCAGGGCGTCTGGCCCGCCCGGGTCTTCGAGGCGCTGCGCGAGTCGCCGGGCATCAAGAGGGTGCGCTCGTTCGGCGAGCCGATCGGCGACAAGGAGAACGACGACGCCGTCGACACGCTGGACGCGCCGTTCCCCGCCCTCGACCTGTACGAGGTGGCGGGCGGCTCCGACCTGGTCTCCGTGCAGCCGGCGGCCGACGCCCTGGCGGTGCGCGGCGGTCCCGACTCCCTGCTCACGATGGGCGACCTCGGCCTGCTCGGCGACGGCCCGATCCTGGTCAACGGCGACGCCGGCAAGCGCGAGACCCCGACGGTGGTGAGCGACGCGCTGCGGCTGCGCGAGCGTTCGTTCGGCGAGATCAGGTCGAGCTGGACGCCCACCCTGACCGCCGACAAGAAGGCGGACTTCGCCGGGGTCAGGGCGCTCGACCTGCTGGAGAAGGGCTGGCTGGCCGACACCGCGACCGCCGAGTACCACGGCATCGCCGGCATCACGGCCTCCTCCTCGGTCGCGGATCCGCAGGCGATCGCCGGGATCAGCACCACGGGCCGCAGCCCGTGGGCGGCCATGGACGGCAACGCCAAGACCGGCTGGGAGAGCGACGGCACCAGGCCGCCGCAGGGCGAGTGGCTCCGCGTGGACCTGCCGGGACCATTTCAGCTCCCGTACGTGAACATCATGTTCGCCCCCGACCTGCTGCTCGGCCAGTCGGTCCGGCGAGTGGCCGTGGAGACCGAGGCGGGCAGCCTGGAGCAGGACGTTCAGCGCACGTTGGACCCGCAGCGGTTGCGCGTGCCGGGCGGGCCGACGAGCTGGTTGCGGATCAAGGTGCTCGCCACGGTCTCCGGCGAGTGGAGCTACGGGCAGCGGGTCGGCGTCATCGAGTTGTCGATCCCCGGCATCACGGCCGGCCGCTCGATCAGGCTGCCCGGCGCGGGCGGCGACGTGTTCGTCATGGACCGGGGGCTCGACGAGCGGCCCGCCTGCATGCGCGGCCAGATCCACTGGGTCTGCAACGAGCTGGCCCTGGCCAGACAGGGCGAGGAGACCGGCTTCGACCGCACGTTCCGCACGGAGTCCGCCTCGGCGGTGAACGTGCGCGGATCGGCCGTTCTGCGCGATCCGGAGCTGGCCGACCGCTACACCCGCCTTTCGGCGGGACTGACCAGGGTGACCGGCTCCTCCCAGCGCACCAAGGACGCGGTGGCGTCGCCCAGGTCGGCCTTCGACGGCGACGCGAGCACCATCTGGATCCCGCACTCGGACGACATCGAGCCCACGCTCACGCTCGCCTGGAAGGGCAGGAAGACGATCTCCCGCATCCAGGTCGGCCGCCCGGGAGGCGAGAAGCAGGCGCTCGACCTGATCGTGACCGGCGACGGCGGCGCCGTCCGCGCCGGCCGGGTCGATCTCCAGGGCAACCTGACGTTCAAGCCGATGGTGACCACCCAGCTCAAGCTCCGCTTCGCCCCGTTCTCCCAGCGGCTGCAGGTGACCGAGCTGGTCGTGCCCGGCCTCGACCCGGTGAGCAGGCCGGGCGACATCCCGCTCCGGCTGGGCTGCGGCTTCGGGCCCACGATCGAGGTGAACGGCCAGGCGATCCGCACCAAGGTCGCCGGCACCCACACCGACCTGCTCGAACAGCGGCCCGTGCAGGTCCTGGGCTGCGCCAGGGCGAAGCTGGCGGCGGGCGACAACCGGGTGCGGGTGGCGGGCTGGGAGCCGTTCCAGCTCGACGATCTCATGGTCGGCACGCTGCCCGACGAACGGCGGGGGGTGGAGGGCGCCGCCGTGCGGAGTGCTTGGGGGGCTTCCACGCGAGTGGTCGAGGTGACCGCGCCCAAGGACTCGTTCCTCATCGTGAACGAGAACTTCAACGCCGGCTGGCGGGCCACGATCGGCGGCGAGACGTTGCGGCCGGTGCGGATCGACGGCTGGAAACAGGGCTGGGAACTGCCTGCGGGCACCTCGGGGACGGCCACGCTGGAGTACGGGCCGGATCGTGCCTACTGGCTCGCGCTCGCGTTCGGGCTGGCGGGGATCGCCCTGCTGGCGCTGATCGCGGTGTTCCTGCGCGGCCCGCGTCCCGAGCACGTCCGCGCGACCGCCTCCGCCTCCGCCTCCCGGTTGTCGCGGCTGCGCGCGCCCTACGCCGTCGTGCTGGCGCTGGCGTTCGGCGGCTGGGTGGCGAGCTGGCCCGGCATGGCCGCGGTCCTCGGCGCGGTCCTGGCGACCGTGTTGCTACGCGCCCGCGGCCGGTCCGGTCACTGGCTCGCGGCGGCCGCCTTCGGCGTCGCCACGCTCTCCCTGGCGGCGGCCATGGTGCTGCGCGAGCACGGACTCGACGTCGGGCTGCTCCAGGACCAGGTGCCGCAGCTCGCGGCCTGCGCGGCGATGGGCGTGCTCTTCGGCCGGCTCGTCACGCGAGCGGCGACACCGGTGCCGGAGCCGGAGATTGCGGCGGCCGAGCCCGTGCTGACCGGCGTTCGGTGAGTTTGAGGGCGGTGACTTCGACGAGATGGTAGCTGCCGACGCTCAGCACCATGGTGACGATGAACGACACCACGGCCACGCTGACGAAGTCGCCCTGGAACGGCTGAGCGCCGGTGATCTTGAGCTGCACCGTGATCACCGGCGCGTGCCAGAGGAAGAAGCTGTAGGAGATGCGCCCCAGGTAGGCGGTCACGGGATTGCCGACGATCCGGTGCCGGAGCGTGTCATGCCTGGTCGCCAGCGCGAACGGCGTCACCAGCAGCACCGCCACCGCCGTCTCCAGGCTCAGCCGCGTCATGGACTGCGACAGGGTCGGGAGCGTGAGCGTGCGCGGCCCGGCCAGGTCGGTGCTCAGCAGCGCGTACAGGAGCAGGGCGGTCACCAGGAACTGCGGAGCGAGCGCGTCGACGATCCTGCTGTGCTTGATCCACACCGACAACACCGCCAGGGCCATGCCGCAGGCGAAGAAGACCAGATGGTACGGCAGCCAGAGCGCCACCTGCGGCTGGTCGAACTGCCGCGCCACGATCACGCTCGCCAGGGAGAACAGGGGCAGCACCGCGATGCCGGCCAGCAGCCTGACCGGCGGCCGGGCGCCGCGCCGCGCCCACACGTGCAGCAGCAGGCCCAGCAGCGGCAGCACCACGTAGAAGGACATCTCGATGGGCAGTGTCCACATCTGGTAGACCCCGTCGGGCACGGCGTCGGCGGGGAAGAAGTTCTGCAGCAGCAGCAGCCACTTGACCCAGCCGAGCCAGTCGAACGAGGCCCACGCCCACAGTGCCAGCGCCGTCACGAGCCAGTAGACGGGCATGACCCGCATCACCCTGCGCCACAGATAGCGCGCGGGGCGGGGCCGTGGCGTATCGTCGATCACCGCGCGTGCCCACGGGCGGTAGAGCAGCAGGCCCGACAGGAGGAAGAAGATCGGCACGGCGATGCCCAGGCGGCTCATCATCCAGGCGTACATGCCCTCGCGGTACATGACGCCGGTGTTGCTTCCGACGTGCAGCAGCCAGACACCCAGTGCGGCGAACGCGCGGATGCCGTCGAGTGCGGCGTCCCTGCTCTTCATCGCTGCTTCCACTTTCTCGCTCGGCCAGTGAGGTCCACGATAGAACTTGTTTCTATCGATTTGGTTGCGGTGGCAATCCCCTTAGTGACGCGCATCACCCACTGTCATACTTTGTTGCTCGACGCGGGCACCAGACGACAACACGTTCTACAAATGCGGAGGATTCGATGGGTCGTATCTCCACGCTCGTCCTCATCGGGTTCGGCGCTTTCTTCATAGCACTGGCGCCGTTGCTGAAGTTCTGGGCGGCCGGGCAGATCATCTCCGCGCCGGCGAACCAGTTCGGGATCTCGCGACTGGAGGCCAAGAGCGCCCAGTACTTCTCCATGCAGGACCTGAAGGTTCTCACCGGCGACCTCGACATCATCGTCACCACGCGCGGCGACGTGAAGGAGGCCACCTCGGCCCGGGTGGTCTGGGACGAGGCCACCGTCGTCAACGACGTCACCAACAGCCGCCCGCAGATCGACATCTCCGAGCGCCGCAGCGCCTTCGACCGCTACACCGGCCTGGGCGTGAACTGCTGCGGGAGCAACATCGAGAAGGCGCCGGTGACGCTTGAGGGGCAGATCTACAAGTTCCCGTTCGACGTGGAGAAGAAGACGTACAAGGTGTTCAACGCCTCGGCGAGCAAGGCCTTCGACGCCGCGTTCGTCCGCGAGGACAACGTCAACGGCCTGCCCGTCTACGTCTTCGAGCAGAACGTCCCGCCGGTCAAGACCGAGACCCGCACCGCGCCCGCCAACGTGCTGGGCATCACCGGCACGACCGGCGACGTGCAGGTGGACCGCTGGTACGACGGCAAGACGACGTTCTGGGTGGAGCCGGTCACCGGCGCCCCGGTCCGTCAGGAGGTGCAGCGCCACGAGGTGCTGAAGACCCAGGACGGGGTCGAGCGCGTCGCGGCCTTCATCGCCACCGCGAAGATGACCGAGCAGACCGTCGGCGACCTGGTCAGGAACGCCGAGTCCGGCAAGAGCCAGATCAACCTGCTGCGCAACGTCATCCCGCTGGTCCTGCTGATCGTCGGCGTGGCCCTCGTCCTCGCGGGCGTGGTCCTGGGCCGGCGGCGCCGGGCGGACAACGTCGAATAGTTTCCAGAACGCAAAAAGGGCCCGCTTTTCTCGCGGGCCCTTTTTCTTTTTTCGGGGACGCCGAACTAGAACGTGTTATAGTGCAAAGTTACTCTCCAGTACCGACGAAAGGTTCTAGTCTAGAACACGTTGCAGTTCGGTACCGGCCGGACGTATGGTCGGGCCATGCGGACACGTGTCACGGACATGTTCGGAATCGAACTCCCGATCTTCGCGTTCAGCCACTGCCGGGATGTCGTCGCCGCCGTCAGCCGCGCGGGCGGCATGGGGGTGCTCGGGGCGCTCTACTTCACCCCCGAAGAGCTCGAAAGGGAGCTCACGTGGGTCGACGACCACGTGGACGGCAAGCCGTACGGGGTGGACGTCGTCATGCCCGCCTCGTACGAGGGCGCCGACTTCGCCGCCGACGAGCTGGTCGGCCGGCTGCAGACGATGATCCCCGCCGGTCACCGGGCGTTCGTCGAGGACCTCCTGGCCAAGCACGGAGTGCCGGCGTTGTCCTCCGACGCCGACGCGGGCCGGGTCCTGCTCGGCTGGACGGACGCCACCGCCCGGCCGCAGGTGGAGGTCGCCCTGCGGCACCCCATCGCGCTGCTGGCCAACGCGCTCGGCCCGCCGCCCGCCGACGTGGTCGACCTCGCCCACGCGCAGGGGGTCAAGGTCGCCGCCCTGGCCTCCACGCCCCGCCACGCGCTCAAGCAGGTCGAGGTCGGGGTGGACGTGGTGGTCGCCCAGGGCACCGAGGCCGGCGGGCACACGGGCGAGATCTCCACCATGGTGCTGATCCCCCAGGTGGTGGACGCCGTGGACGTGCCCGTGCTGGCGGCCGGCGGCATCGGCAACGGCCGGCAGATGGCCGCGGGCATGGCGCTGGGCGCCGAGGGCGTGTGGACCGGCTCCCTCTGGCTCACGGTCGAGGAGGCGGACACGCCGGAGATGGCCAAGCGCCGCATCCTCGCGGCCACGTCCCGCGACACCGTCCGCTCCCGTAGCTGGACCGGCAAGCCGGCCCGGCTGCTCAAGAACGAGTGGACGGAGGCCTGGGAGTCGGAGGAGTCGCCGGGGACGCTGCCGATGCCGCTGCAGTTCATGCTGGTGTCGGACGCCCTGCGGCGGATCGGGCGCTCGGACGCCTCGGAGCTGGCCACCTTCCCCGCCGGGCAGATCATCGGGATCACCAACCAGGTGCGCTCGACGAAGGACGTGATGTTCGGGCTGGTGGAGGAGTACGGCGAGGCGCTCGAACGCCTGGAACGCCTCACCGGAGACTGACGAGCCCGGGGCCGGCGTTCCGGCGCCCGGACCGCTCTATCAGCTGCTCAGTGGGCCTCGTATCTCGCGGGTCGCTTTTCGCGGAAGGCCCGGGTGCCCTCCTTGGCGTCCTCGGAGCCGATCACCGGCCAGCCCAGCTCGTCCGACACCTTCAGCGCCTCGGGCTCCGCCAGGCCGAGCGTGTCCCGGTAGGTGCGCAGGATCGCCTGCACCGCCAGCGGGCCCGAGGAGGCGACGTCGGCGGCCAGCTCCCGGGCCACGGTCAGCGCCTGGCCGTCCGGCACCACGCGGTTGACCAGCCCCATCGACAAGGCCTCCGCCGCCGTGATCGGGCGGCCGGTGAGCAGGAGGTCCATGGCGTGGCAGTACGGGATCTGCCGGGGCAGCCGCACGGCGCTGCCGCCCATGGGGAACAGCGCGCGCTTGGCCTCGAACAGGCCCAGTGTGGCCGACTCCGCCACCACCCGCAGGTCCGTGCCCACCAGCAGCTCGGTCCCGCCGGCCACCGCGTAGCCCTCCACCGCGCAGATGATCGGCTTGGTGGGCAGGTCCTCGCGCAGCAGGCCCTTCCAGTGGAAGTTGGGGATGTGGGCGGCTCTGGCCTGAACGCCGGGATCCTCCGACGGCTGCCCCATGGCCTTGAGGTCGGCTCCCGAGCAGAACGTGCCCTCCGCGCCCGTCAGGATCGCCACCCGGATGCCTGACTCCGCCGACGCGTACGCCCAGGCCGAGGCCAGGCCGATCAGCATGTCCGAGGAAAGCGCGTTACGGGCCTGCGGCCGGTTCATGGTGACGATGAGGACCTGGCCGTCCCGTTCGACGCGGCAGTGGGGGGTGCTGATCGGCAGGAGCTCCACGGATGCCTCCAGAGGTATGTATCAAGCGCTTGCTCAGTGTCGGGCCCCAGGATACGCTCCCACCAGCAAACGAGAACAGGTTCCTGTTTGAGGAGATCAGATGGGCACGCTCGGTTTCTGGCGGCTCTCGCAGGCGGATCCCGAGTGGGTCGCGGCGGTGGACCCCGACGGCACGCAGCACCGCGCGGGCGACCTCCTGGCCCGGTCGAACCGCCTGGTCCACGGCCTGCGCGCGCTCGGGCTCCAGCCCGGCGACGGCTTCTGCGGCCTGGTCCCCAACGGCGCGGACGGCCTCGTCCTCTACCTGGCGGCGCTCCAGGCCGGCTGGTACTACACGCCCGTCAACTGGCATCTGACCGGCCCCGAGATCGCCTACATCCTCACCGACAGCGAGGCCAAGGCGTTCTTCGTGCACCCCCGCTACCTCGAGGAGGGCGCCAGGGGCGCCGAGGCCATCGAGCCAGGACGCCGCTTCGTCCTGGGCGCGGAGGCGGCCGGGTTCCGCCCCGCGAGCGAGGTCACCGACGGGCAGCCGGACGGCGCTCCCGAAGAGCGCACCGCCGGCGCCACCATGCACTACACCTCCGGCACCACCGGCAAGCCCAAAGGCGTCAGACGACCCCTGAGCGGGATGGACCCGGACGACCAGGCCGAGCTGATGACGTTCCTGCTCACCCTGTTCGGCATCACGCCGGGCCGCCCCAACGCCCACCTCGTCACCTCCCCGAGCTACCACACGGCGGTGACCCAGTTCGGCGGCACGGCCCTGCAGATGGGCCACACCCTCGTCTACATGGACAAGTGGGACGCCGAGGAGCTGCTGCGGTTGTGCGAGCGCCACCGCGTCACGAGCTCCCACATGGTCCCGACACACTTCAAGCGGCTCCTCTCGCTGCCCGAGCAGACCCGGGCGCAGTATGACCTGTCCTCGCTCACCTGGATGATCCACGCCGCCGCCCCCTGTCCGGTCCCGGTGAAGTGGGCCATGCTGGAGTGGTGGGGCGAGTGCGTGTACGAGTACTACGCGGCCACCGAGGGCGGCGGCACCCTCGCCACGCCCGCGGACTGGAAGGCGCACCCGGGCACGGTCGGCAAGGCCTGGCCGATCAGCGAGCTGCTCATCGTGGACGACGCGGGCGAGCCCGTGCCCACCGGCACCCCGGGCACGATCTACATGAAGATGATGGGCGTCCCGTTCGAGTACAAGGGCGACCCCGCCAAGACCGCCGCGAACCGCCTCAAGGACCACTTCACCGTAGGGGACATCGGTTACCTGGACGAGGAGGGCTTCCTCTACCTCTGCGACCGCAAGGCCGACATGATCATCTCCGGTGGCGCGAACATCTACCCGGCCGAGATCGAGAACGAGCTCATGGTCCATCCGAAGGTGGCGGACGTGGCCGTGTTCGGCATCCCGGACGAGGAGTGGGGCGAGCAGATCAAGGCCGTGGTCGAGCCCGCGCCGGGCAGCGAGCCGGGCCCGGAGCTGGCCGCGGAGCTGATCGCCTCGCTGGAGGGCCGGCTGTCCAAGATGAAGTGGCCCAGAAGCGTCGACTTCATCGCCGAGATGCCCCGCGAGCCCAACGGCAAGCTGCTCAAACGCAAGCTCCGCGCCCCGTACTGGGAGGGACACGACCGTGCCATCTGATCCGCTGGTAGCTCAGCACGTCCTGGAGTTTCCCGGCGGCTACACGCGTACCACCGGCCCGGTGATCGGGCGCTTCCTGAGCGAGTTACGCGCCCGCCGCATCGTGGGGGTGCGCACGGTGGAGGGCCAGGTGCTGGTGCCGCCCCTGGAGTACGACCCCGCGACGGGCGAGCCGGTCACCGGCGAGTACGTCGAGGTCGGCCCGGCGGGCACGGTCACCACGTGGGCGTACGTGCACGAACCGCTCGAAGGCCAGCCGCTCGACCGTGCCTTCGCCTGGGCGATGATCCGGCTCGACGGCGCCGACACCGCTCTGGTGCACGCGGTGGACGCCGACCCCAAGACGCTCAGAGCGGGCCTGCGCGTCTGGCCGATCTGGCGCGATCAGCCCACCGGCCACATCACCGACATCTCGCACTTCGTTCCCGAGGTCTCGCAGATCGTGTCGCCCGTGCGCGCCGAATACCGCCTCCAGGCGGGCGGCGCGTTACGCGTCTTCCTGGAGGGCATCGAGCGCGGCGTCTTCCTGGGCGGCCGGTGCGACCAGTGCGAGAAGGTCTACGTGCCGTACCGGATGTCCTGTCCCGCCTGCGGCGGCGCCATCGCGGACACGATCGAGCTGCCCGACACCGGCACGATCACCACCTTCGCCATCAACAACCTGCCCGATCCGCGCGCCCCCGAAGTGCCCTTCGTCTCGGCGTACATCCTGCTGGACGGCGCCGACATCCCCATGATCGTCCTGATGGGGGACGTCCCGGCCCACCAGGTGCGCCAGGGCATGCGGGTCAAGGCGGTCTGGCTGCCCGAGAGCGAGCGGACCGCGTCCATGGCGAACGTGCGCTGGTTCGCCCCCACCGGCGAGCCCGACGTGGAGTTGTCATGAGAGAGGTGGCGATCGTCGCGTTCGCCCAGACGCGGCACACGGCCCACGACGCCGGACAGACCGAGCCCGAGCTGATCCTGCCCGTGATCAACGAGGTCAAGGAGCGCACCGGGCTCAAGCGGTTCGGCTTCACCTGCTCGGGCAGTTGCGACTACCTGGCGGGCGCCCCGTTCTCGTTCGTGTCCGCCCTCGACGCGCTGGGCGCCTGGCCGCCCATCTCGGAGAGCCACGTGGAGATGGACGGCGCCTGGGCCCTGTACGAGGCCTGGGTCCGGCTCCAGCACGGCGACATCGACAGCGCGCTGGTCTACGGCTTCGGCAAGTCCTCACTCGGTGACCTGAACCGGATCATGACCCTCCAGCTCGACCCGTACTATCTGGCGCCGCTCGGCCTCGACCAGCTCTCCTACGCCGCGCTCCAGGCCGGCGCGGTCGGCGCGGACCGCAAGGAGCTGGACGAGATCGTCCGGCGCAGCCGCGCGGACGGCCGGGCGAACCCGTACGCGCTCGACCTGCCCGAGCCGGAGGACGACGCGGAAGAGCCCTTCGCGGTGCGGCCCCTGATGCGCAAGGACGTGCCGCCGAGCACGGACGGCGCCGCCGCGATCGTGCTCGCGGCCGATGACCTGGCCAGGCGGCTGTGCGCGCGCCCGGCCTACATCAAGGGCATCGCGCACCGCATAGAGCCCCACTACCTGGGTATGCGCGACCTGGCCCGGTCGGCCTCCGCGGCCGATGCCGCTCGTGCCGCGGGGGTCGGCAAGGGTCCCGTAGAGGTGGCCGAGCTGCACGCCCAGTTCTCCCACGAGGAGATCATCCTGCGCGAGGCGCTGGACCTGCCCGGCGACACGGTGATCAACCCGTCGGGCGGCCCGCTGGCCGCCAACCCGGTGATGGCCACGGGCCTGATCCGGATCGGCGAGGCCGCGCGGCGCATCCTCGACGGCGACGCGGGCCGCACCGTCGGGCACGCCGCGGGCGGGCCCTGCCTGCAGCACAACCTCGTCACTGTTCTGGAGGCGTGAGAGATGGGCGGCAACCGCTGTGCGGTCATCGGCGTCGGGCAGACGTATTACACGACCAGGCGCAGGGACGTCTCGATCGCCGGGCTGGTGCGCGAGGCGGCGCTGCGGGCGCTGGAGGACGCGCAGCTGACGTTCAAGGACATCGACGCCGTGGTCATCGGGAAGGCGCCCGACCTGTTCGAGGGCGTGATGATGCCGGAGGCGTACCTGGCGGACGCGCTCGGCGCGACCGGCAAGCCGATGATGCGCGTGCACACGGCGGGCAGCGTCGGCGGCTCCACGGCGCTCGTCGGCGCGAGCCTCATCCAGGGCGGCGTGCACGAGCGGGTGCTGGTCGTGGCGTTCGAGAAGCAGTCGGAGTCGAACGCCACCTGGGCCCTGTCCACGCACCTGCCGTTCAGCGCGTCGCTGGTGGTGGGCGCGGGCGGCTACTTCGCGCCGCACATCCGCGAGTACATGCGCAGGTCCGGCGCCCCTGACCACATCGGCACGCTGGTCGCGGTCAAGGACCGGCAGAACGCGCTGAAGAACCCCTACGCCCACCTGCGCATCCCCGGCATCGACCAGAAGATGGTCGAGTCCACGCCGATGTTGTGGGAGCCGATCCGCTACCTGGAGACCTGCCCGTCCAGCGACGGCGCCTGCGCGATGGTCCTGTCCTCCGAATCCGCCGTCACCGGGACCCCCGCCTGGGTGCACGGCACCGCGATGCGCTCCGAGCCGATCTTCCGGGCCGGCCGCGACACGGTCAGCCCGCAGGCCGGCAAGGACTGCGCGGCCGACGTCTACCGCCAGGCCGGCATCACCGACCCGCGGCGGCAGATCGACGTGGCCGAGGTGTACGTGCCGTTCTCCTGGTACGAGCCGATGTGGCTGGAGAACCTGGGGTTCGTGGCGGAAGGCGAGGGATGGAAGCTCACCGAGTCCGGCGCCACGGCGCTCGACGGTGACACTCCCTGGAACGCCTCGGGCGGGGTGCTGTCGAGCAACCCGATCGGGGCCTCCGGACTGATCAGGTTCGCCGAGGCCGCGCTGCAGGTGCGCGGCATGGCCGGCGAGCACCAGGTGGACGGCGCCCGTACGGCGCTCGGCCACGCCTATGGCGGGGGAGCCCAGTTCTTCGCGATGTGGATCGTCGGACGGGAGAGACCCTGATGGAGTTCAACCACGCTGACCTGTTCGAAGGGCTCGCGGACGTGATCGGGGACCGCACGGCCGTCGTCTGCGACGCCGAACGGCGCACCTACGCCGAGCTGGAGGCCGAGTCGAACCGGCTCGCCCACTACCTCATCGACCTCGGCGTGCAGCCGGGCCAGCACGTCGGTCTGCAGCTCTACAACGGCATCCCGTACGTCGCCGGGCTGCTCGCCGCGCTGAAGATCAGAGCCGTGCCGATCAACGTCAACTACCGTTACGTCGAGGCCGAGCTGCTCTACCTGTACCAGGACTCCGACATCAGGGCGCTGATCTACGACGTCGAGTTCGACACGCGGGTGGCCGCAGTCGCGGACCAGGTGCCGCTGCTCGACCACCTGATCTCGGTGGGCGGGCCGTCGGCGATCGGCGCGGCGGTGCCGTACGAGACGGCTCTGGAGCGGGGCAAGCCCGAGCGGGGCTTCCCGCCGCGCTCGGCCGACGACGTGTACATCATCTACACCGGCGGCACCACCGGCATGCCCAAGGGCGCGATGTGGCACGTCGAGGACCTGTTCATGGCCTTCGGCGGCGGCAACCCGTACGGCGAGCCGCGCGCCACCCCGCAGGAGGTGATCGACGAGGCCACCAAGGCCGGCTCCATGGTGATGATGGCCGCCCCGCCGCTGATGCACGGCGCCGCGCAGATGGCCACGTTCATCACCTGGTGGATGGGCTCGACCATCGTGTACGTGCGCAAGTTCGACGCCGCCGAGGTGTGGCGGGCGGTCGAACGCGAGCACGTGTTCACCATGAACATCACCGGCGACGCCATGGCCAGGCCCCTGACCGAGGCGCTGCAGCACGGCTCCTACGACGTCTCCTCCCTGGTGGTGATCAGCTCGACCGGGGCGATCCTGTCCGGCGCGGTCCGCGACCGCCTCCAGGAGTTACTGCCGAACGTGATGATCCTCGACAACTTCGGCTCCACCGAATCCGGCTACACCGCCTCGGGCGTGGCCGGGTCCTCGCCGGAGAAGGGCCTGCGCTACCAGCCGAACTCCGTGGTCAACCTGGCCGTCCTCGACGAGACGAACCGGCCCGTAGAGCCCGGCTCCGGGCAGCTCGGGACGGTCGCCAGGTCGGGGCGGGTGGCGTTCGGCTACTACAACGACCCGGAGAAGACGGCCAGAACGTTCGTCACCGACGCGGACGGCAAGCGGTGGCTGCTCACCGGCGACCTCGCGAGCGTGGACCTCGACGGGACCGTGAACGTGTTCGGCAGAGGGTCGCAGTGCATCAACACCGGCGGGGAGAAGGTGTTCCCCGAAGAGGTCGAGGCGGTGCTCAAGGGGCATCCCGGGGTGTTCGACGCGGTCGTGACCGGGGTGCCGGACGAACATTGGGGCAGCAGGGTCGCGGCCGTGGTCGAGCCGCGGCCGGAGGTCCCGGTGACGGCGGCGGAGCTGGACGCGCACTGCAGGACGTTGTTGTCGGGGTACAAGGTGCCCAGGTCGTACGCGTTCGTGGCGCAGATGGTGCGCTCGCCGGCCGGCAAGGCCGACTACCGGTGGGCGCGGCGGACGGTGGAGGAGAACGACGCCCGCGACTCCTGACTTCGGCCGCTGACGCTTTCAGCGGCTCCTGACTTCTGCGCCTGACGCTTTCAGCGGCTGACGAGCACGCGAAGCTCGTCCTCGACGAGCTTCGCGTCGTCGTTCCTGCCCGCCTTCTCCAGCAGCTTCAGCCTGCTCCGCAGCACGTCGCGGAGCAGGTCAGCCAGGCCCTCGTCCGGCTTCCCTGCCACCAGCTCCCGCAGCAGGCCGGCCGCGACCCGCAACGCGGCGTCGGCCGCGTCGCCCCGGCCCAGCTCCTGCTGGCAGAAGCCGAGCCGGGCGTGCGCCACCGCCCTGGAGAGCACGTCGCGCGTCACCTGCGTGCCCCGGTGGAAGACGAGGCCGGCCTCCAGCGCCCGGCCCGCCTCCATGAGCGCGTCGCCCAGCATCAGCATCGCCCTGGACAGCAGCCCGGACAGCGGCGGGTTCCCCGGCGCGTAACGCTCCAGCGCCGCGACCGCCTCGCGCAGCGGCCGGACCGCGTCCGCCGACAGGTCGCGCATCCGCAGCGCGGCGGCCAGCGTGAGGCTCGCCCCCGCGCGGCTGGTGTGCAGGGCCTCGGCGTCCATGCCGGTGGTCATGAGGTCGTCGTAGATCCCGATGGCCTCTCGCGCCCGCGCCTCGGCCTCCGTCCCGCCGTCCAGCCGCAGCAGGGGCAGCAACTCCGAGCTCTGCGCGAGCGAGTCCGCCAGGATCGCCCGGTACGTCAGATCGTCCGGCGACCGCCTGGCCAGCGGGATCAGCTCCTCCACCAGCTCGTGGGCCGCCGCCAGCTCGCCGAGCATCATGTGGCACCTGGCCAGGCGCTGCACCGCCAGCGCGTGCTTGACGGTGGCCGCGGGATGGCCGGTGGTGGCGATCCTGGCGTACTCGGCGGCCTCCTCCGGGCGCCCGGCGGCCAGCAGATCGTCGGCGATCACCGCGGCGACCTCGGCGGCGGCCTCCGGCCTGGGCAGCCGCGTGTAGATCTGGAGGGCCTCCACCAGGTGCGCCAGCGCCTCCTGCCCGCGCCCGAACGTCCGCAGCACCTGCCCACGGATCTGGATCGCCTGGGCCCGCACGGCCGGCAGCTCCTGTCCGCGCTCCCTGGCCCGCTCCAGCTCGGCCAGCGACCAGGTCACCGCCTCCAGCGCGGCCTGCGGGCGGTCCAGCAGCGCCAGACCGGCGCCGAGCTGGGCGTAGGTGAGGGCGGCGACGGCGGGGTCGTCCAGCTCGTCGCACAGGTCGGCGGCCCGCTCGCAGTGCGCCAGCGCCTCGACGGGGCGGCCGTGGTCCAGCAGCTCGACCGCGTACAGGCTGAGCGCGCCCGCCAGCTCGCGGCCGCTCTCCTCGTCGCCGAGCAGGTCGATGGCCTGCTCCAGCACGGCCGGCCCGGCATGCTCGCCTCGGCCGGTGATGGCGCCTTCGGCTCGGCCGGTGGCCCGCTCGGTGCCGGCGTGATCGAGTCTGGCCAGGGTGGCGAGTGCGCGGCCGAGCCGGCTCCGGTAGGCGCCGGAGTAGGCGGCCAGGCCCCGGTAGACGCGCACGGCCAGCCTGGCGCCCTGGACGGCGCTCCTGGTGTCGCCCGCCTGCGCGGCCGTGGTGCTGAAGCGGGCCAGGCAGCGGCCGTACCGGTCGTGCAGGTCGGGGTCGCCGCTCACCGGCGCCTGCCGTTCGAGGGCCTTGGTGAACGAGATGAGCGGCGGCAGCAGCGCGGCGGGATCCGCGTCGCCGGACATGCCGCCCAGATAGGCGGACAGCTCCTCGATGAGCGTTCTGAGCACCTCAGGACCGGGAAGGGGGCGCAGCTCCAGAATCCGGGCGTGCAGGGCGGCACCGGCGGCCGGGCCCTCGTCCAGCACGCGCAGCCTGGCCAGCCGGACCAGGGCCAGCAGGTGCACGTTCACCAGGTCGGGCGGCGCGGGGCCGTACGCGGCGAGCAGCGCGGTGCCCTCGGTCAGCTTCGCCCTGGCGGCGTCGTCGTCGTGCGACTCGGCCAGGCACAGGCCGCTGAGCTCCAGGCAGGTGGCGGTGAGCAGCCGCGTAAGCTCGGGCGGTTCCCGTGACAACACGTCGAGGGCCCGGGCGGCGGACTTGGCGGCGCCCGCCACGTTCTTGCCCGCGAAGCGGATGCCGCCCTGGAGGCGCAGCGCTCCGGCGAGGACCAGGGGAGCGGCCAGCCGCTCCGACACCAGCGCGGCGCAGAGCTCGACCAGCCGGTCGGCGGACGCCGCCGCGTCGGAGGGGCAGCCGGAGCCGGACAGCGCGAGGGTCTCCAGGATGAGCAGCTCGGCCAGCTCCAGGCCGGAGGCGGGGCTCGGCTCGTACGACTCGATGGCGGTGAGCAGGTGGGGCACCGCCTCCTTGTGGCGGCCGAGCCCGACGAGCGTGCGCCCGAGCGCCCCCGCGACCAGGCCGACGGCGACCGCGTGCGACCGGTCCGGCACGGCGTGCCGCTGGAGCAGCTCGGCCGCCCGCATCGCCAGCGCGAACCCGTCCCCGGCCCGGCCCGCGTCCGCCCAGGCGCGGGCGAGCAGGGCCTGGGCGGACAGGTAGGCGTGCAGGTCCGCCAGGGGTGGCTCGCCGGTGCTCTCGACCATCTGGCGGCGCTCGGCCAGCACCTGCTCCGCGTCGGCGGCGGCCCGCTCGGGACGCGGGGCGGCCAGCGCCAGCATCCAGTGGCGTTCCCGGCTCCGCTCCGCGGGCTGCTGAGATCTGCCGAGCCAGGCGCGAACCTCGGCGCGATGCCGCTCGTAGGAGCCGTCCCGCACGCTGAGGACGTCGTACAGCTCGGCGGCGATCTCCAGGTGCGCCAGGGCGTCGGCGGGCCTGTCCAGCTCGTGCAGGCAGAGGCCGAGCAGGCGTCTGGCCCGCGCCTGCGGCTCGGCGGCCACGCTCATGGCCTCCTGGAGCGGTTCGAGCGCCGCCGCCGGCCGGTCGTCGATCAGCAGCAGCTCACCCAGGTCGAGCAGGCCGGCCGCCAGGCGGGCGCGGTGCGCGCCGGGATCGAGGGTGACCAGGGCGCGCAGGTTCCGTACGGCCTCGGCGCCGGCACGGGTGGCGGCGTCGAGGTCGTCCAGGCGGCTGTGCAGGCGGGAGAGCAGGGCGGCGGCGTCGGCGAGCATGGACCGCAGCCCTGGCTCCTCCGGCGCGAGCGCGCGCAGGCGCGTGACCGCCGCGGCGGCCGGGACCAGCGCGTCGGCCGTCCTGCCCTGCCGGTCCAGCTCGGCGGCGAGCAGGTGCAGGCGGTGGGCCAGGTCACGGTCGGTCGGGGCCGCCCACTGCACCGCCGTCGCGACGGCGGTGGCCAGGCAGGCGCCCAGCTCCTGCGGCGTCCCGGCCTCCGGCTCCTCGAACGGCGCCAGCGGCGCGGGCATCGCCCTGGCCGTCGTGGTGGTGGCGACGGGCGGTGTGGGGGCCACCGACAGGACGTCTGCCAGGTCCGCCGCGAACCCGGCGTCACCGCCGGCCGCCTCGAACACCTCGACGGCCTCGTGCAGCCGCCCCGTCTCCAGCAGCGCGCACGCCAGGTTGTGATGCGCCCGCGCGGCCCGCTCCGCGTGCCCGGCGTCGTCCTCGGCCAGGATCCGGAACCTGGCCGCCGCCTCCTGCGCCGGCTTGAGCGCGGTGACCGGCTCGCCCGCCAGCAGCAGGCAGGCGCCCAGGTGGTACAGCGCCTCCGCCCGCCCGGCCGCCTCCTCGTACGGGGGCGCGGCGGCGAAGATCTCGACGGCCTCGGCGGCCGCGACGACGGCCTCGCCCACCCTGCCCACGGCCGCCAACCGGCCCGACAACGCCGAGAGCGCCGCCGCCAGCGCGTTCCGCCGCCCGCCGTCCCTCAGGTGCCGCACGGCCAGCTCGCCCAGCGTCACGTCGAGCGCCCGCAGCCCCAGGCGGGTGTCCCGGCGCACCGGCAGCGCCGCCACGGCCGCCGCGATCCGCCGGTCGTCGGCGAACAGGCTCACCACCCCGTTCAGCATGTCGCCGAGCCGCGTCGCGGGCGCCGCCACGGCCTGCGCCACCAGGCCGGCGATCCGCGTGACGACCAGCGACCGCAGCGCCGACCTGACCCGCTCGGCGCCGGCGGACAGCCGCAGGACGTCGAGCAGGCGCACGAGGTGCCGCGTCGTGCGGGCCTCATGGTCGTATACGGCGAGTACGAGCGCGTCCAGGCCCTCCGTTCCGGCGAGGAGCCGCTCGGCCACGGGATCGGGCCCGAGGGGCGTCAGCCGCTCCCCGCCTGCGAACACCCGGCCCAGCCAGGCGGCCACGTCCAGGACCCGGCCGCTCGGACCGGGGAGTGAGCCGGTGGCGTCCGGCAGGTCGATGCGGAGGCCGGGCACGGCCGTCAGGAGGAAGGGCAGCTCGTCGGGTGCGGGCGCGGTGAGGGTGAGGACCGCCACCGCCTGGCGGGCCGTCACGTCGTCCACCCGTTCGCGGCCGTCCACCCGTTCGCGGCCGTCCACCCGTTCCCGGCCGTCCGGCCGTTCGCGGTCGTCCACCCGTTCCCGGCCGTCCGGCCAGGCCCGCGCCCACCGGTCCCACTCGCCGGCGAGGAAGCGTTCCACCGGATCGCCGCCGGGTCCCGTGGTCTCGTCGCGCAGCCGCAGCAAGGCCGCCAGGTGGACGCGGAGCGGCAGGCCGTACTCGGGGTCGTTGAGCGGCGGCGGCGCGGGGAGCGCGGCCCGGCTGGGGGCGAACGCCTTCATGGCGGCCCGCGCGTGCTCGGTGCGCTCGGCGAGGGTGAGGGGATGGGCGTTGAGCTGGATGGTGGTGGTCGTGGTGAGCCGCCGCAACCAGCCGCCGGCCGCCGTGTCGAGGCGCCGCCACCACTCGGTGTCGCCGGGCTCACGGGCCAGCAGCAGGAGGCGTACGCGCGGGTTGTGCCGGTGCTTGGCCAGCCGCCGTATCAGGTCGCCGAGCAGCGGCGCGGACGGCTCGGGACGGTCGACGACCAGCAGGGCCGGGCCCGGCACGTCAAAGATAGCCGCGCGGTCGGCCAGCGGCCCGCAGACCGCGTCCAGCGACAGGAACCCCGTCGCCCACCCGGCCGCCGCCAGCTCCGCGCACAGCTCGCCCGCCAGCCGGGCCCGGCCGGTGCCGCTGCGGCCCGTCAGCATGGCGATCGACAGCGGGGCCGGCTCGGCGGCCCATCTGCGCAGCTCCGCCAGCTCCTCCGCCCGTCCCAGGAACGGCACCACCGCGTGCCGGGGCATCAGCAGCGTCCAGTCGGGACAGTCCGGCGGTAACTTCTCGCGGGCCGGGAAGGACAAGGACGTCAGGAGCGTCGACGGGTCGCCCTCGGCCACGGTTTCGAGGGTTCCCGGTGGCACGCCCGCCAGCTCGCGGAAACGTTCGTCGCCCAGCAGAGCGGTGACGGGGACGGCTTCCAGGCGGCGCTGGGCGTAACCGGCCGGGCCGGCGGCGATGACGCCGATGAGCTGCCCGGCGGGCTCGGCGAGCAGGGCGGCGCCCGACATGCCGTGCCAGAGGGAGATGGGGATCGAGCCGAGCTCCGGCGCGAGGACGGTCACCGCGAGCGTCTTCGACACCGCGCCGGTGGGCGGGCCGACCAGGCAGGCCAGCGTACGCGCGTCCCTGAACCCGGGCCGCTGCCCCGCCCGCGGAAAGCCCCGGGCCACGCAGCGGATGCCGGCCGCCGCGCCCAGGCTGGCGTCCGTGTCCGCGTCCGGGTCGGTGTCCGCGTCCGGGTCGGTGTCCGCGTCCGGGTCGGTGTCCGCGACCCTGGCCCAGCGGACGTGATCCACGCCGGGCAGGCCCGCCCACGGGGACCCGGCGACCCGCAGCAGCACCGCGCCCGTGCCGCCGCGCCCGCGCCACACCTGCTCGGCCTCCGTCCAGTGGGCCGACCCCGGCGCGCGGACCTGGCACGGCGCGCTGGGATCGACCACGTCCCCGGAGGTCAGCACCAGGTCGGCGCCGATCACATGACCAGAGCCCGTCACGCCGACGAGGTCGTCGTGACCGGAGAAAACCTCGACGACCCGTTCGAGCCTGAGGCGATGCGGTGGCGCGTCCATGGGTCCGCCTAGTAGCAGCTACGTCCCGACGTGTCGTCCCCTCGATCAGCTCTCACTATCGCACTCTGGGCAAGAATTTTCCGGCTTGTCAGGCCTTCTCGGTCGTGAGCCAGGCAGCCAGTCCGAGGTACACGACCCCGCTGCCGACGTCGAGGCGGCGACGGGCGAGGGCGGAGCCGCGGATCCGGCCGGCCAGGGCGGAGGCGAGCATCGCGTACGTGCCGTCGGAGGCCATCCCGAGCACGATCCAGATCAGCCCGAGCAGCAGGACCTGCGGCCCCACGGCACCGGCGGCGGGGTCGGTGAACTGGGGCAGGAACGCCAGGAAGAAGATGGCGGTCTTGGGGTTCAGCACGTTGACCACGAACCCCTGCCAGAACAGCCGGCGCTTCGACTCCACGCGCAGCTCGATCGTCTCGGCGGCGTTCTCGCGCCGGATCAGCTTGCGGACCCCGAGCCAGACGAGGTAGGCCACGCCCACGTACTTGACCACGGTGAACGCCGTGGCCGAGGCCGCCAGCAGCGCGCTGATACCCAGCGCCGCGGCGACGACGTGGACGATGGACCCCGTGTGCACGCCGAGCACGGAGATCAGGCCCGCGGAGCGGCCCTGTGTGGCGCTGCGGGTGACGATGTAGAGGACGGCCGGCCCGGGGACGAGGAGCAGTCCGAGCGTGGCCGCACAGAAGAGGGCAACTGTTGAGATGTCCGGCATGGGGCCATGCTAGACACTTTCTTCCAGCGTCTCCTCCGCGTTCTCAGCCTCTCCGGCGCGGTGCGTTCCGGGCGCTTCCGTGAGGGCGATTAGTGTTTCGGGCGCTTCCGTGCGGGTGTGCAGCGTTCCGAGCGCTTCCGTGAGGGCGCGCAGCAGTGCCTCGGTCGCCGGCGGGTGGGGCGGCTCGCCGTAGACGGCCGCGTACACGTGCCGGGTCGATCCGGGCACCACGGCCACCTCGACCGCCGGGTTGCGGTGCGCGCGCAGCGCGAGCCCCGGCAGTAACGTCAACCCCAGACCCGCCGCCACCAGCGCCTGCACGGCCACGATGTCATCGCTGGTGAACGAGATCCGCGGCTCGAACCCGGCCTTCTCGCAGATGTCCAGCAGGTGGCTGCGGCACCGGTCGCACCCGGCGATCCAGGCGGACCCGGCGTGGTCGGCCAGCGCGCCGGACGGAGTCGCGGACACCAGATAGCTGGGGTCGTCGAGCAGATGGATCATGTCGATGCCGCCGTCCTCGGGCGCTGTGTCGTCGTACCGGAACATCACCGCCACGTCCACCCGCCCGGCCCGCAGCAGCCTGAGCGCCTCGGGCGGCTCCGTCTCGGTGAGCTGCAGGCGCAGCCCGGGATGCGCCTCGGCCAGTCGCGTGGCCGCCTGAGGGACGAACGTGCCCAGCGCGGAGGGGAAGGCCGCCAGCCGCACACTTCCGGAACGCAGCCCCACGTGCGCGGCGAGCTCCTCGGCGGTGGCGTCGAGGCGGACGATGATCTCCGCGGCCCGCTCGGCGAGCAGCCTGCCCGCCTCCGTGAGCCTGATGCCGCGCCCGGCGCGCTGGATGAGCCGGGCGCCGGTCTCGGCCTCCAGCCGGGCCAGGTGGTGGCTGACCGACGGCTGGGAATAGTGCAGCTCCTTGGCCGCCGCGGTCAGCGAGCCCTTGCGGGCGACCGCGACGAGCACACGCAGGCGGGTGACGTCCAGCATTCATCAATCCCGTCTATAGGTTGCTCACAAAACTTCTGTTGGACCTATCGGTCGGAACATAGCACTGTAGAAGGGGAAGGACGATTGTCTGCATTCCCGAGGGGGACACCGTGAATATGGCCACCATGACCGCCAGGCCGGGCCTCGACACCCTCGTCTCCGGCGTCTCGGGGATCGTCGCCCGGCGGCTCGGGCGCAGCGAGACCGCGTACGCCGTCGCCGGCCTGCTCCGCGACCGGCTGCCCGGCCTCGGCCTGCTGACCTCGCGGGAAAGAGCGGGCTCACCCGACGGGTACGTCTCCCACCTCCTGCACGCCCAGGAGGACTTCTCGATCGTGGCGGTCGTGTGGCGGCCTGGACAGGACACGGTGATCCACGACCACGTGTCGTGGTGCACGTTCGGGATCCTCAGCGGGGTCGAGCACGAGACCCTCTACCGTGACCTGGGCGACCACCTGGTGGAGATCGGCCGGGCCGACAACCTGCCGGGCGAGGTGAGCGGGTTCGCCCCGCCCGGGGACATCCACAAGGTGTGCAACACGAGCGCCGAGGTCGGCGTGTCGCTGCACGTCTACGGCGCGGACGTCCGCAGGCTCGGCAGCAGCGTGCGCCGCGTCTACGACCTGCCGGTCAGATAGCGCGCGTCAATGACCCCGCGCGCGGCTACGACCTGCCGGTCAGATAGTCGGCCAGTTCGCGCGGCCTGGACAGCATGACCATGTGACCGCCGTCGATCTCGTCGGGCGTGATGCCGAGCCGGTCGCGGACGACCTGCCGCATGAACGCGGGCCGGAAGAACCGGTCGTCGCGGCAGAGCAGGAAATCGGTCGGCACGTCCGGCCACCCGTCCAGGGGCCACGGCTCCTCGTCGGCCTTACCCACCTGGGCGCGACCCCTGCTCAGGCCCTCCTTCGCCAGGTCCTCGGGCGCGTCGTGCATGAAGGTCGCGATCAGGTCGTCCATGTCGGCCCCGGGGAAGCCGGTGCCCCGCCACCACTCCGACGGCCGCTCGCCCGGGACCGGGATCATGGCCGTGACCAGCACCAGGCGCTCGGCCGGCACGCGGGCGCAGACGAGCGGGCCGACGAACCCGCCCCACGAGTGCGCCACCACGACCAGGTCACGGCGCTCCCCGACGGCCTCGACGACCGTGCCGGCGTAGTCGTCCAGGCCGGAGGACTCGTCCTCGATCGGCAGGTCCACCGCCACCACGTCGTGCCCCCGGCCGCGGAGCTCCGCGGCCACCAGGTGCCAGTCCCACGCGGAGCTGCCACCACCGTGGATCAGCGCGTACGTCGCCATGCACTCGTCTCCTCCGCCTACGGGGTCACGAACGGCTCATGGCGCAACCCTATGACCCATGGCATAGGGGTCCCGCGATGAGTTCGGGACGCCGGGCAAGTCTCCTCATGCGCAACCCGATCCGTACGACATGTGAGGAGCGACCATGGAACCGACCGCTGAGCTGGACGCCCGCTTCAGCGCCGACGATGCCCGCCCGACGCCCTGGGCCGAGGCACGCGACCAGCTCGAAGGGGCGCAGACGTACTGGCTGAGCACCGTACGCCCCGACGGTCGCCCGCACGTCACCCCGCTGCTCGCGGTCTGGCAGGACGACGCCCTCCACTTCTGCACGGGCGCGGACGAGCAGAAGGGCCGGAACCTGGAGGCCAACCGCCAGGTGGCGCTGACCACGGGCGCGAGCGCGCTGCACGAGGGCCTTGACCTGGTGGTCGAGGGCGTGGCCGAGCGTGTCACGGACGCCATAGAGCTCGAACGGCTCGCCGGCGCCTGGGAGGCCAAGTACGGCGCCGAGTGGCACTTCGAGGTCGGCGACGGCGTGTTCGTGAACGGGGCGGGCGGGCCTGCCCTGGTCTTCGAGGTGGCGCCGGTCAAGGTCCTGGGCTTCCGCAAGGGCGTGTACGGCCAGACCCGCTGGAGCTTCCAGCAGGTGCGCAGATAAATTTGCGCAACTTATATTGCGCAAATTTTCTTTCGCTTATAGGCTTGCCGTATGCCCGCCGACAGGACGAACCGCGTCAAGGACCTCGACACGCTCAAAGCGCTCGGGCACCCGCTGCGCATCAAGATCTACCGCGCCCTCTTCGTGGCGGGCACGGCCACCGCCTCCCAGCTCGCTGACCAGGTCGACGAGGCCGTCTCCCTGGTCAGCTATCACCTCCGCAAGCTCGCCACGCACGGCATCATCGAGGAGGCGCCGACAGACCGGGGCGACGCCAGGGAGCGCTGGTGGCAGCCGACCGCCACCGTCATCAGCACCAGGGACGAGGACTGGCGCGACGCGCCCGAGCGCACCGCCGTGCACACCGCGGTGTCGCGGGTCTACGCCCGCCAGCGCAGCGAGATGTACGAGAGCTATCTCGACGCGAAGCCCGGCTGGGACGAGGACTGGCGCAACGCGGCCTTCAGCTCCGAATACCTGGTCTCGCTGACGGCTGACGAGCTGAAGGTCTTCGGCCAGGAGCTCGACGAGCTGGTCACGAAGTGGCGGGCGCATGGCAACGCGGCCAAGGAAGCGGGTGACGCGGAGGGCCGCGAAAACGTCGCCGTGCACACGTACGGCTTCCCGTTCCGAATCTGAGGAGGGCTGATGTACCCCGACTTATACCTGTACGTCGAGCGAGGCCGAGCCCGCGAGCTGCGAGCCGAGGCCGAGCGCTACCGCCTGTCCCGGCCGGCCCACGCCGGCGCCTGGCGGACCCGCCTCGGCTGGGCCATGGTGGAGGCGGGCCTCCGGCTCGTGCTCCGCCGCCGCGTCGTGCACTATTAGTCCGGTTCGAGCTGGTGGCGCATGGCGACGGCGTCGCGGATGGCCCAGTGCTCGACGATCCGCCCGTCCCGTACGCGGATCATGTCCATGCTGCGCACCTCGTAGCGGCGGCCTGAGGCGGTGTGGGTGCCCCGGCTGAGGTAGACGTTGGCCGACAGGTCGTCGGTCGCGACGTTCTGCTCCACGGTGACGGACACGTCGTGGAACCCGGTCTCCCCGGAGGACATGCGCTCCCACTTGGCACGCCACGCCGCGCGCCCGTGGTGATCGCCGTCCGTGCCGCCTCGGTGGTCGATGACGTCGGGATCGATGAGCGCGAGGGCCGCGTCCATCCGCCCGGTCGCCAGCATCTCCGGATAGAGCTCCCGGATCCGCTGATGTACCTCGCCGGCGGTCGCCTTGTCCGCTCTAAGTGGGGAACTCCCCGTTTCTGTCATGCGGCTACACTAAACGGGGATATCCCCACTTGGCAAGGAGGCCGATGAGCACGCGTCCTCAGCGGGCGGATGCGCAGCGCAATCGCGACCTGCTGCTGGCGGCGGCGGCGCAGGTCTTCGCCGAACGCGGCACCGACGCGCCGCTCGACGACGTCGCCAGACGCGCCGGGGTCGGCAACGCCACCCTGTACCGCCACTTCCCGACCCGCTCCGACCTCCTGGTGGCCGTCTACGCCGACGAGGTCGCCCAGCTCTGCGCCGCCGGCGCCACGTTGCTGGCCGCCGGGCCGCCGGGGGAGGCGCTGCACGAGTGGTTGCGGCGGTTCGTCCACCACGTGACGGCCAAGCGCGACCTGGCCAGGGCCGTCACCGAGGACCGCGAGCGCACGGCCCCGCTGGCGGACTGGCACGACTCCATGCTCACGACCGCCGAGGCGCTGCTGGACGCGGCCAGGCGCGCGGGCGCCGTCCGCCCCGACCTCGACGTCCGCGACCTCCTGACCCTCGTCAACGGCATCGCCCTGGCCACCACGGATCCGGCCCAGGCCGAACGTCTCCTGACCTACATCGACTGGCGAGCGAGCTGATCACGTCATGCCGGCACGGAAGCAGAGCACGCGATTCCGGCGGATGGTGCTACGCCTGCTCACCCGGGTGTGGCGGCTGCTGGGCGGCCGAGTGCGGTGGCGGCTGGTCTGGCTGAAGCACGCCACGTTCATGGTCGGCGTCACCGGCGTCGTGCGTGACGACGCGGGCCGCGTGCTGCTGCTCAGGCACCGCCTGTGGCCCGAGGGCCGGCAGTGGGGATGCCCCACGGGCTTCGCGAACAGGGCCGAGACGTTCGAGGGCACCGTCGAGCGCGAGGTGATGGAGGAGACCGGGCTGACCGTGCGGGCCGGGCGGCTGCTCCGGCTGAAGAGCGGGTTCACCTTGCGGCTGGAGGTGGCCTACGAGGCCGTCCTGACGGGTGGCACGATGCGGATCGACCCCGTGGAGATCCTCGAAGCGCGGTGGTTCGCCCCCGACCGGCTCCCGGAGGGCCTGATGGACTCACACCGGCAACTTCTCGAACTGTGAAGGCCGGCGCGCGGCGCACCCGGTGAAGGACGGCCCGTGGCGCATCTTCCCGTGCCGGAGGGCGCGCGACGCGCGCCCTCCGCAGGAGGACCGCTAAATGCCGAGGGCGGAAGGCAGGCTCAGCTCGCGCAGGAACAGGGCCTCGGTGGTGGCCACCCGCCGCAGCTCCTCCAGGTCCACCCGCTCGTTCGGCGCGTGGATGGCCGCGTCCTCGTCCTCGGCCCCGAACAGCAGGATCTCCGCCGCGGGGAACTGCTTCAGCAACGTGTTCACCAGCGGAATCGACCCGCCGGCCCCCACATCCCTGGGCGGCCGGCCGAAGGCGCGCTCCATGGCCCTGTTGAGGGCGGCGCGGGCCTTGCCGCCCGAGTCGGCCTGGAAGCCGGAGCCCACGGTGAAGTCCCCGAACGACACCTGCACACCCCAAGGCGCCACCTGCCGCAGGAACTCCACCACGGCGTTGACCGTCGTCTTCGGGTCCCCGGCCGGAGGCACGCGCACCGTCACCCGCGCACGGGCGACCGGCTGGACCGCGTTGATGGCCCCCGACACGGACGGCACGTCCAGTCCGGTGACCGTGATCGCGTAGGAGGACCACAACCGGTCGGCCAGCGATCCCGATCCCACCAGGGAGACCCCGTCGAGCACGCCCGCCGTCTTCCTGAACTCCTCCTCCGACGCCCCCTGCCCGAGGAACGAACCCCTGGGCAGCCCCGGCACGCGGATGTCGCCGTTCTCGTCGTGCAGTGAGGTCAGCATGCGCATCAGCGCCGCCAGCGCGTCAGGGGCGGCGCCGCCGAACGAGCCGCTGTGCACGGCCTCCCGCAGGGTGCGGACCTCGATGGTGAACGCGGCCATGCCGCGCAGCGAGGTCGTGACGGCAGGGTCGCCGACGCGCGGGTTGCCGGTGTCGGCCACCACGATGGCGTCGGCCCGCAGCAGGTCCGGGTTGCGCTCGACGAACGCCTCCAGGCGCTCGCCCGCGTACTCCTCCTGGCCCTCGATGATGACCTTGATGCCCACGGGGAACCGGCCCTGGAAGGCGCGCAGCGCGGTGATGTGCGAAATGATGCCCGACTTGTCGTCCGCGCAGCCCCGCCCGTAAAGCTGCCCGTCGATCAGAGTCGGCTCGAACGGCGGCGTGCGCCACGAGTTCGGGTCGCCGGCCGGCTGCACGTCGTAGTGCGCGTACAGCAACACCGTCGGCGCGCCGGGAGGCGCGGGGGCCTCGCCGTAGACGGCCGGGAAGCTGCCCTCGACGGCGACCTGCTGGACGTGCGGCAGGCCGACGGAGCGCAGCAGCTCCTCCGTCGCCGCGGCGGCGGCGAACACGGGCTCCTGCGGGTGCCCGGGGAAGGCCACGGAGGGGATGGCGGCGAGCCGCTTCAGCTCCTCGATCGCCTGTGGCATCGAGGCGGCGACAGCGCTCTCAATCTGGTCAGGAGTCACGGACGGTCCCCCGGGATCGTTCTCTACGGAAGTTGACATTTTGCCTTCATTGCACCACACCGGGTTCCGGTCTGCGGAAACGGGCATGATGCGCGTGTCAATCTACCTGCGGATTTCGTTGCGGTTACATAGCGCTGCTGCGGATCTCGATTTTCTTGCACAATGTTGCGACCGATTCGCTTGGCAAAGCGCAGGTGAACGGGCAGACTGTGGGGAGTTCAGACACGAGGGAAGATAACCATGACGCAGCCGGAAATCGACGTCCTGAAGGCCGCGCAGGACAACCTGTGGTTGCACTTCACCAGGCACAGCGCCTACGAGGAAGCCGAGATCCCCACCATCGTGCGCGGTGAGGGGTCCTACATCTACGACATCCACGGCAAGCGTTACCTGGACGGGCTGGCGGGGCTCTTCGTGGTCCAGGTCGGCCACGGACGCCAGGAGCTGGCCGAGGCCGCCGCGAAGCAGGCCCAGGAGCTGGCGTTCTTCCCGCTCTGGTCGTACGCGCACCCGAAGGCAGCCGAGCTGGCCCAGCGCCTGGCCGCGTACGCCCCCGGCGACCTGAACCGCGTCTTCTTCACCACCGGCGGCGGCGAGGCGGTGGAGAGCGCGTGGAAGCTGGCCAAGCAGTATTACAAGCTGGTCGGCAAGCCACTCAAGCACAAGGTCATCAGCCGGCAGATCGCCTACCACGGCACCCCGCAGGGCGCCCTGTCGATCACCGGCATCCCGGCGTTCAAGCAGATGTTCGAGCCGCTCGTGCCCGGCTCCATCCGCGTGCCCAACACCAACCACTACCGCGCCGACGAGATCTCCGGCGTCAAGGGCATGACGCCCGAGCAGTTCGGCATCTGGGCCGCCGACCGGGTGGCCCAGGCCATCGAGATGGAGGGCCCCGACACGGTGGCCGCCGTCTTCGTCGAGCCCGTGCAGAACGCGGGCGGTTGTTTCCCGCCCGTGCCCGGCTACTTCCAGCGCCTGCGCGAGATCTGCGACGAGTACGACGTGCTGCTCGTCTCCGACGAGGTCATCTGCGCCTTCGGCCGGCTGGGCACCATGTTCGGCGGCCAGAAGTTCGACTACGTGCCCGACATCATCACCTGCGCCAAGGGCATGACCAGCGGCTACTCGCCCATCGGCGCCATGATCGCGCACGAGCGGCTGTTCGAGCCGTTCAAGAACGGCGACACCATGTTCGCGCACGGCTACACCTTCGGCGGCCACCCGGTCTCCGCGGCCGTCGCGCTGGCCAACCTCGACATCTTCGAGCGTGAAGACCTGCTCGGCCACGTCGCCAAGAACGAGCCGCTGTTCCAGGCCACCCTCGACGACCTTCGTGACCTGCCGATCGTCGGCGACGTGCGCGGCTCCGGCTACTTCTGGGGCATCGAGCTGGTCAAGGACAAGGTGACCAAGGAGACGTTCAACGCCGACGAGTCGGAGCGGCTGCTGCGCGGCTATCTGTCGAAGGCGCTGTTCGACGCGGGCCTCTACTGCCGGGCCGACGATCGGGGCGACCCCGTCATCCAGCTCGCGCCGCCGCTGATCGCGGGGCAGGCGGAGTTCGACGAGATCGGCCAAATCCTGCGTGGCGTGCTCGCCGAGGCGTGGGCTCGTCTGTAACCCCCTCACCGGCACGACGAAGTGCCGGTTGCCGAAAGGATCGACCAGATGAAGATCGGCGTCCCCGCCGAGGTCAAGAACCACGAGTATCGTGTCGCCGCCACCCCGGCGGGCGTGCACGAGCTGGTGCGTCACGGCCATGACGTGCTCGTCCAGCGGAGCGCGGGCCTCGGCTCGCAGATCACGGACGAGGAATACCTTTCAGCGGGCGCGAAGATCCTCGACACTGCCGACGCCGTGTGGAGCGAGTCGGACATGGTGCTCAAGGTGAAGGAGCCGATCGCCGAGGAGTACCACCGGCTGCGCGAGGGCCTGGTCCTGTTCACCTACCTGCACCTGGCGGCCTCCCGCCCGTGCACGGACGCGCTGCTCGCGGCGAAGACCACCGGCATCGCGTACGAGACCGTCCAGGTGGGCAACGCCCTGCCGCTGCTCGCCCCGATGTCCGAGGTCGCCGGGCGGCTCGCGCCGCAGGTGGGCGCGTACAACCTGATGCGGTTCAACGGCGGTCGCGGCATCCTGCCGGGCGGCGTCCCCGGCGTGGCCCCGGCGAAGGTCGTCGTGATCGGCGGCGGCGTCTCCGGGCTGAACGCCGCGCAGATCGCTGTTGGCATGGGCGCCGACGTCACCGTCCTCGACACCAACATCGACCGGCTGCGTTTCATCGACGCGATCTACCAGGGCCGGCTCAAGACGCTGGTCTCGACGTCGTACGCGATCGAGCAGGAGGTCCTCCAGGCCGACCTGGTCATCGGCGCGGTGCTGATCCCCGGCGCCAAGGCTCCGACGCTGGTCTCCAACGACCTGGTCGCGCGGATGAAGCCGGGCTCGGTGCTCGTCGACATCGCCATCGACCAGGGCGGCTGCTTCGAGGACTCGCGCCCGACCACGCACGCCGAGCCGACGTACAAGGTGCACGAGTCGGTCTTCTACTGCGTGGCCAACATGCCGGGCTCGGTGGCCAACACCTCCACCTACGCCCTGACGAACGCCACCCTGCCGTACGCCGTCAAGCTGGCCAACCTCGGCTGGCGCGAGGCGCTGAAGGCCGACCCGGCGCTCGCCGCCGGGCTCAACACGCACGACGGCCTGCTGACCAACGCGCCGGTCGCCGAGGCACTCGGCCTGCCGGTCACGCCGGTGTCCGAGCTGGTCTAGCCCGACTGGAGGGCACGGCGCTGCGGTCGTGCCCTCCATGTCGTCTGCCGGCGTCAGTGCACGCCGAGTCTGCGGCGCAGCTCGCGGGCGGTGGTCAGGACGTACTGGATCTCGCCCGAGCTGGGCCACGGGCCGCTGCCGGGGCGCAGCAGCGTGCCGCGCACCGCCGCCAGGTGCTCGATCGCGCTCGCGTGCACCCCGCTGCGCACCACCAGCCAGCCGACCACGTCGGAGTGGTCGTGCAGCGGCCTGGTCACCAGATCCCACGTGGCCAGCACCTCGGCGAGGTCGGCCACGGACAGGGAGACGTCGCCCCGGCGCCCGGTCGCGGCCGCGGCCAGCTCCGCCCTGGCGATCAGCTCCGGCTCGGCCTGGCGGCTCCAGGCCGGCGGCGGCGGGTCGGCCAGCCACTCCTGCGCCTCGCCCAGCTCGCCGGCCACCGACAACAACCCGCCCAGCTCGACCGCGGCCCGGTGGTGCCCGGCCCGCGCGGCCTGCCGGAACCAGTGTTGCCCGCCCGCCATGTCGCCGAACTCCGCGATCAGCAGCAGCCCGTAGTTGAAGGCCGACTCGGGGTCCCCACCGGCCGCCGCCCGGCCGAACCAGTGGCCGGCCGCCGCGCAGTCGCCCAGCTCCACGCAGACGAAGGCGGCCATCCGCTGGCCGTCCACCCGCCCGGCGTTCGCCGCCCGCTCGAACCAGGCGCGGGCCGTGCGCAGGTCGCCCCTGCTCAGCGCGACGCCGCCGAGCTGGAAGGCGGCTCCCGGATGCTCGCTCCTGGCGGCCAGCCGGTAGTAGGCCTCCGCGCCTTCGGGGTCGCGGCCGGCGTGCAGGTAGAGGCCCATGCAGTAGGCCGAGTCCGCGTGACCGCCCCTGGCCGCGTACTCCCACCAGCGCGCGGTCTCCGCGTCGTCGCCCGAGGAGTAGGCCAGGATGCCCAGGTCGTAGGCCGAGGCCATGTCGCCGTCGCCGGCCGCCCTGCGGTGCCACTCGCGGGCCGCCACCAGCTCGCCCGCGTCCTCGCAGAGCAGCGCCAGCCGGCGCGTGGCCGTCCGCGACCCGGCCAGGGCCGCGCTCTCGAACCACCGTCTGGCCGCCTCGACGTCGCCGCGCTGCTCCAGCAGGAGCGTCGCCAGGTTGGCCGCCGCCTCGGCGTCGCCGGTGGCGGCGGCGATCTCGTACCAGGCCACGGCGTCCTCCAGGCTGCCGTGTTTCTCGTGCCAGACCCCCAGGTTGTACGCGCTGTCGACGTTTCCGCCCGCGGCCGCCCGCTCCCACCAGAGCTTGGCGGACCCGCGGTCGCCGTGCTGGGCGTAGAGCTTGCCGAGCCGGTGCGCGGCGTGCGCGTCGCCCGCCTGCGCGGCGGCCATCAGCTCGGACTCGTCCCCCACGCGTGGCGCGGGAACGGACGGAACCGCCACCTCTCCATGCCAGGCCATGGCGACCAGACTCGCATGTGATCGCCCGATCGCGAACAGTAATCGCCGCAAGGCGCTACGAGAAGTTGATGAACCCGGTGTACATGCCCATCCCGCAGACGTAGCGCAGGGACCCGGGCCGCTGCGGCGGCAGCCGCACGGTGGCCGGCAGGGCGACGTCGTGGTCGCCGATGGAGACGGTGCCCGTGCAGCCCCGGTCGGCCACCTTGAAGATCACTTCGACGGGTACGCCCGCGCGCGCCGTCACCATGGCGGGCCGGTAACCCTCGCGGGTCGCCCAGACGACGACGGTCGTGGCCCTGGATCCGGACCCGGCCGCCGGGGCGGAGACGAGGGGGGAGAGCCAGCCGCCCAGGTTGATCCCGGCGCCGGCGGTCCAGAGCCCGGCGGCGATCGCCGCGATCCCGGCGAGCCTGGCCAGGCGGGTGCGCGAGACCCGCCGCAACACGTAGCCGAGGAGCGCGAACGCCGGAGCCGTGCCGAGCACGAACCCCGTCATGGCCGCGGCCCCCGACAGCGGGGAGCCGCTGGAGATCGCGACCATCTCCACGCCGAGCGTCACGCCGCAGGGCACCAGGACGGTGGCCGCGCCCAGCAGCGGCGCCTGGTAGCGCGAGACCTCGCGCTCGGGCGGCGTGGCGCAGTGGCCGCGCCGCAGCAGCCGGATCGCGAAGACGATCACCGTGACGCCCGCCGCGACCAGCAGCACCGCGCGGGCCCGCGGCGGCAGGCTGACGGCCGAGCCGAGCAGCCCGAGCAGTGCCCCCGCCACGGTGTACGAGGCCAGCCGCCCGGCCAGGAACCACCCCACCAGCACGGGATCGCGGCCATGGCAGTGGCCGACCAGACCCATCAACAGCCCGCCCTGCGCGGCGGCGCACGAGGCGGTGCCCGCCACCAGCCCGGCGGCGACTCCACCGGCGAGCAGGGTGGCGGCCTGGGCGCTCAGTGGACGAGTGCCAGGGTGTCCAGGGATCCGCTCTTGGCGGCCTCCACGATGGAGCTGAACTGGTCGAGGCTCATCTCCACCCGCTGCCCGAAGTCGTCGGTGATGACCACCTGGCGCTCCTCGGGCGCGTTCTGATCGACGAACAGTTCGGGGCAGCCACAACTGCACTGGCCGCAGAATCTGGCGATGGACCGCATTCTTGTCCCCACTCTCTATGAAGCTGTATACGAAACGTAACGCGGCTCCCTGGATGCGGCCAGTGACAGTTATTGCACTTTTAGTGACGTTTAGGGTGGGCTGCCCCGGAGCACAGACCCCTTTTCGGGTCAGGCCGCCATGCGGTCGCGCACGGCCGTCCGGTCGATGCCGAGCTGGTCGATCAGCTGGGCCACCGGGTCTTGGCGGCTCTGGGCGAGCAGGGCGAGCACCAGGTGCCGGGGCGCCTCCACGGGCCGGGTCTTCGCCGTCGTGGCTTTGATGGCCTGGTTGACGACCGCGCGCGCGCTCGACGTGAACGCGGTGCCGGGGATGCGCGGATGCTTGCGCGGCGGGCGCTTCGGCATCTCACCGACCTCCAAGCCGAGCATGCGCAGCGCCGCCCGGTCGAGCTCGTCCAGCGCCGCCCGCGCGGCGGCCACGTCCACACCCAGCGCCCGCGCGGAGTCGCCGTGGTGCAGGGCGCCGAGCAGCAGGTGCTCGGTGCCCAGCCGCCGGTCTCCGCGCAGTCGCGCCTCCTCCAGCGCGGCTTTGACGACCACCGCGAACGCGCTCTTCTCCCAGCCGAACATCTCGCGCCTCACTTCCCGTATTTCGCGTGCACCGATTGCCGCGACATGCCGAGCGCGTCGCCGATCTGCTCCCAGGTCCAGCCCTGCTCCCTGGCCGTCGCCACCGACACCGCCTCGACCTGCTCGGCCAGCCGGTGCAGTGCGCCGACCGCCCGCAGGCCCATGGCCGGGTCGTTCGACCTGATTCGCTCAGACAGCTCTCTCACGTCCACGGTGTCAGGCTAGCTTGACAGCGGCAGATGTGTCAATCTAGCCTGACAGGCATGGAAGACGTGGTGATCGTGGGGGCCGGCCCCGTGGGACTCATGCTCGCGTGCGAGCTGGGTCTGGCGGGGGTCCGCCCCATCGTGCTGGAGAAGAGATCGACGCCCAGCGAGATGCCCAAGGCCAACGGCCTGGGCGGGCAGATCGTCGAGTTGCTCGACCACCGTGGGCTGCTGGAGCGCTTCAGTGCGGGCAGCGGGTTCTCGGGGCGCGCCCCGGGGTTCCCGTTCGGCTCGGTGGCGCTGCGGTTCGACGGGCTGGACGACATGGCGCTGCGGCTCCTGCTGATCCAGCAGCCGCGACTGGAGCGGCTGCTGGCCGAGCGGGCGGCGGAGCTCGGAGCCGAGATCAGACGCGGATGTGAGGTGACCGCCCTGGCCCAGGACGAGAACGGGGTGACGCTCACCCTCGCGAACCCCCGGCCCGGCGACGGCCGTGGCGAGGTTCGGGCCCGCTATGTCGTGGGTTGTGATGGTGGGCGTAGCCGGGTGCGGGAGCTGGCCGGCATCGCGTTTCCCGGCACCACCGACGACGAGGTGATGCGGCTGGGCCACTTCAAAGCGGAAGGGACCGTGAGCCCGTTCGAGTCCCCGCTGCCGGAGGATCTGCGGCCCGGCTGGAACCGGACCCCGCACGGCCGCCTGCTGCTCACCTCGCTCCACCAAGGCGTGCTCATCGCCGGCGTGCGGGAGAAGGGCGAGGCGCAGGAGGGTCCGGTGACGGCGGCGGACTTCGGGGCCGCGGTGCGCCGCGTGCTCGGCAGGGACCTGCAGCTGGGCGAGCCGATCTGGTTGTCGAGCACGGCCGCGCAGGCGCGGCTGGCCGAGCGGTACCGGGCCGGGCGGGTCTTCCTGGCGGGGGACGCCGCACACCTGTTCCCGGCGGGCGGCTCGTCGCTCAACGTCGGGATGACGGACGCGGCCAACCTCGGCTGGAAGCTGGCCGCCGGGCTCCGGGGACTGGCGCCGGACGGGCTGCTGGACACCTACGAGTCCGAGCGGTGGCCGGTGGGCGAGCGCACGCTCATGCAGACCCGGGCGCAGGCGGCGATCGATCGGGTGGACGGCGCGGACGGCGAGGCGTTGCGCGCGCTGCTGACGGAGGTGTTCGCCTACGAGCAGCCCGCCCGCCACCTGGCCGCGCTGCTACGCGACGCCGACATCCGCTACGCCGGAGGGGCGGGGCATCCGCTGGTCGGGCGGTTCCTGCCCGAGCTGCCGCCGGCCGGCGGGCGGCGGGTGGCCGGGCTGCTGCGGGAAGGCCGCCCCGTGCTGCTCGACTTCGGCGGCGGGGCCGTGCTCGACGACGACTGGATCGACGTGGTCGCAGTCCACTCCGAGGACCCGCCCGCCGACGCGCTGCTGATCCGCCCCGACGGGTACATCGCCTGGGCGGGCACGGAGGGCCTGGCGGACGCGGCGCGGAAGTGGTTCAGAGCCAGCCCGGTTTGACCAGACCCGACTCGTACGCGATCACGACGAGCTGGGCCCGGTCGCGGGCGTGCAGCTTCATCATGGCCCGGCTGACATGGGTCTTGGCCGTGGCCGGCGACATGAACAGCTTGGCCGCGATCTCGTCGTTGGTCATGCCGGTGCCGACCAGGGCCAGCACCTCCCGTTCGCGCTCGGTGAGCAGGTCCAGGCCGTCGGTGGCGATCGGCGCCTTGGCGCGGGTGGCGTACTCGGCGATCAGGCGGCGGGTGACGCTGGGCGACAGCAGCGCCTCGCCCGCCGCCACCACCCGGACCGCCTGGATCAGCTCGGCCGGCTCGGTGTCCTTGACCAGGAAGCCGCTGGCGCCGCCGCGCAGCGCCTCGAAGACGTACTCGTCCAGCTCGAACGTCGTCAGGATGATGATGAGCGGCCCCGGCGGCATCTGCCGGGTGGCGGTCAGGCCGTCGGTGCCGGGCATGCGGATGTCCATCAGCACCACGTCGGGCCGGTGCTCGCCCGCCAGGCGCACGGCCTCGGCTCCGTCGGAGGCCTCGGCCACCACGGTCATGTCCGGCTGGGCGTTGAGCAGCGCCTTGAAGCCCGCCCGGACCAGCGCCTGGTCGTCGGCCAGCAGCACGTTGATCATGAGGTCTCCTCGGGTAGGGGCAGCTTGGCCTCGACCTGGAAGCCGGCGCCCCCGGGTCGCGGACCGGCGATCAGGGTGCCGCCCAGCGCGGTGGCCCGCTCGCGCATGCCGGGGATGCCGTTGCCGCTGCCGGACTCCGACAGGACGGAGGCCGTGGTCGCGCCCGTGTCGGCCACCCGGACGGCCAGCTCGGCCGCGCCGTACTCCAGGCGCACGCTCACCTGCGAGCCGGGCGCGTGCCTGGCGGCGTTGGTCAGCGACTCCTGCACGATCCGGTACGCGGCCCGCTCCACCTGGGACGGCAGCGGGCGGGAGCCGACCCGCTTCATGGTCACCGCCAGGCCGGACCGCTCGACCAGGTCGTCGAGCCGGTCGAGCCCGGCGGTGGGCGAGCGGGGGGCGCCTTCGCGCAGCACGTTCAGGACGGAGCGCATCTCACCCAGAACCTCCTTGGACGCCGTCTTGATGGCGGCCAGAGCGGATCTGGCCTGGTCGGGGTCGGCGTCGATGAGGTGCAGCGCGGTGGACGCCTGGACGTGGATGAGCGAGATGTTGTGCGCGAGCACGTCGTGCAGCTCCTGGGCCATGGTCAGGCGCTCCTCGCTGGCCTGCCGCCTGGCCTCCTCCTCGGCGATCCGGTCCCGCTCGGCCCGCCGCTCCTTGACGATCCTGATCAGCTCGGCCACCACCATGAGCAGCAGGATGAAGGTGAGGATCCACACGCTGTGGAAGAGGTCGCGGTTGCCGACCAGCCAGGCGTAGCCGAGGAACGACACCAACGTCATCCCCGCCATGCTCCAGGCCATCAGCCGCCTGCCCCGGGTGACCAGGAGGTACAGCAGGACACCGGGGCTGATGAAGCTCGGGCCGTAGGCGTACCCGGCGACCAGGAACAGGTCGCAGGCGGCCAGCGCGGCGGCGGTCGTGAGCAGCGGGAAGCGGCGGTGCAGGAGGATCGCCAGCGGCCCGGCCAGCAGCAGCGCGTACGCGTAGGGGTCGAGCGGCTCCCGGGTCGCCTGCTGTCCCCAGGAGGCGCCCTTGCCGAGGACGAACTGGGCGGCGGCCACGATGAGGGCGAGATAGGGGTCGAAACCGTACTTACGGCGCACACCCCCCACGCTAGATGACCCCTCTGACCAGCGCATCCTCCCTGCGTGTGAGGGGGCCCTACCGCGCGGGGCGTAGCTGGGCCAAGGTGGACACCATGCGCCGAGTGATCGTTCCCGCAGCAGCAGTCCTCATCTCACTCGTGCCGGCGCCCCCCGCGCTGGCCGATCCGCCGCAGAAAGTGCCGGTCGCCGAGGGGTACGGCGGCGCCGTGGCCACCGTCGACCTCGACGCCAGCAAGGCCGCCGTCTCCGTGCTCAGAAAAGGCGGCAACGCCATGGACGCCGCCGTCGCCGCGGGCGCGGTGCTCGGCGTCACCGAGCCGTACTCGGCGGGCCTGGCCGGCGGCGGCTTCATGGTCTACTACGACGCCAGGCAGCGTAAGGTCTTCACGATCGACGGCCGGGAGACCGCCCCGCAGGCCATGACGTCGACCACGCTCGAAGGCATCCCGTTCGAGGAGGGCGTCACCAGCGGCCTGTCGGCGGGCGTGCCGGGCACGGTCGCGAACTGGGATCTGGCCCTGCGCAGATTCGGCACGATCTCGCTCGAACGGGCCTTAGAGCCCGCGATCGGCGTCGCGTCCAAGGGCTTCGTCGTGGACCAGACGTTCTACGACCAGACCGCCGCCAATGCCGCCCGCTTCAAGGACGTCGCCACCACGGCCAAGCTCTACCTGCCGAACGGAGCCCCGCCGCCCGTCGGCTCGGTCTTCAAGAACCCCGAGCTCGCCGCCACCTATCGCGAGCTGGGCAGACGCGGCCCGAGCTGGCTGTACGGCGGGCAACTCGGCAAGGAGATCGTGGCCACCGTCAAGCGGCCCCCGCTCACCCCCGGCGCCACCCGCAACGTCCGGCCGGGCCTGATGGAGCTGTCCGACCTGCGCGCCTACCGCGCCCTCCTGCGCGAGCCCACCAAGGTCTCCTACAACGGCATGGACGTCTACGGCATGGCGCCGCCGTCCTCCGGCGGCTCGACGGTCGGGGAGGCGCTCAACATCCTCGAAGCCGTGCCCGAGGTCGGCCTGCACGAATACCTGGAGGCGTCCAGGTTGTCCTTCGCCGACCGCGGCAAATACGTCGGCGACCTCCCCGGCGTGCCCCTGCGCGAACTGCTCTCGGACGGCTTCGCCAAGGAGCGCGCCTGCCTGATCGGCGACAGGGCGCTGACCAGCCCGGTCGCCCCCGGCAGCCCGGACGGCTCGTACGAGTCCTGTCCCCAGCCAACCGGCAGCGCCACCCCGATCGCGGACGAGGGCCCGGAGACCACCCACCTGGTCGTCGCCGACCGCTGGGGCAACGTGGTCGCCTACAACCTGACCATCGAGTCCACCGGCGGCAACGGCATCGTGGTGCCGGGCCGTGGCGTGCTGCTCAACAACGAGCTGACCGACTTCACCTTCGGCCCCGCGCCCGGCGACCCGAATCTGCCGGCCCCGGGCAAGCGGCCGCGCTCGTCGATGGCGCCGACGCTGGTGTTCGACCACGGCCGGCCGGTGCTGGCCGCGGGCTCGCCGGGCGGCTCGACCATCATCACGACCGTGCTGCAGATCCTGGTCAACCGCTACGAGTTCGGCATGAGCCTGCCCGACGCGCTGGCCGCGCCGCGCGCCACCCAGCGCAACACCGCGCAGACGCAGGCGGAGCAGGCGTTCCTCGACGAATACCGGGCCGAGCTGGAGGCCAAGGGCCACGTCTTCGTGCTCAACCCGGAGATCGGCGCCGCCACGGCGCTGGAGTTCCGCGGGCGGGGCCGGATCCAGGCCGTGGCCGAGCCGTCCCGGCGCGGCGGCGGCAGCGCGCTGGTGGTGACGCCCGCTCAGTAGATCAGCTCGTACGCGCCGGGTTTCACCTTCCTGGTACGCGCCCAGTACTCGAAGGTAAAGCCCGGCCAGATCGTCCGGTTCACTCCGTGCTCGTCCAGATACCAGGACGTGCAGCCGCCGGCGTTCCAGACCAGCGGGTCGAGCCGTTCGCGCAGTCCGCGGTTGTAGGCCCGCTGCGCGGACGGCCGGACGTCCAGGGCCCTGGCCTGGGTCCTGGAGAGCAGGCGCAGGCATTCCAGGACATAGTGGATCTGCGACTCGATCATGAAGACGACCGAGTTGTGGCCGAGGCCGGTGTTGGGGCCGAGCAGGAAGAACAGGTTCGGGAAGCCCGAGGTGGTGATCCCGTGGTAGGCCTCGATGCCGTCCTGCCAGGCGTCCTGGATCTTCAGGCCGTTCCTGCCGGTGATCCGCTGGTCGGTGAGCGCGTCCACGACCTTGAAGCCGGTGCCGTAGACGATCACGTCGGCCTCGTGCTCGACGCCGGCGGCGTCGGCGATCGAGTGCTCCCTGATCTCCGTGACGCCGTCGGTGACAAGTGTGACGTCGTCCCTGGTCAGGGCCGGATAGTAGTCGCTGGAGATGAGGATGCGCTTGCAGCCGATCAGATAGCCGGGGGTCAGGCGGCGGCGCAGCTCCGGGTCGGGGACCTGCGCCTCCAGGTGCCTGAGCGCCAGCTTCTCGTGCACCTTCATCAGGCGCGGGTCCACGGCGAAGCCGAGCGCCCGGCTCTCCAGCGCCCAGTAGACGCCGTAGCGCGCGGCCCTGGCCAGGCCCGGCAGGCGCAGGGCGCGCCGCGCGCGGGGCGGGATGGCGAAGTCCGGCTTGGGGTGCAGCCACGGGGCGGTGCGCTGGAAGACGGTCAGCTTGCTCGCGACGGGCGCGATCCGGGGGACGAACTGCACGGCGGAGGCGCCGGTGCCGATGACGGCGACGCGCTTGCCGGTCAGGTCGATCGAGTGGTCCCACTCGGCGGAGTGGAAGGCGGGCCCACGAAACACCTCACGTCCCGAAATATTGGGGAATGACGGGATATGGAGGGCGCCGATCGCCGACACCACCGCGTGCGCGCGCAGCGTCTCGCCGTCGTCCGTGCTGATCGACCAGTCCCGGGCGGCGTCGTCGTACTCCAGGGCGGTGACGCGCTTGCCGTGGCGGAGGTGGGGCGTGATGCCGTACGTGTCCGCGCACCTGCGCAGGTAGTCCCGGATCTCCTGCTGCGGGGCGAACATCCGGGACCAGCCGGGATTGAGCTCGAACGAGAAGGAGTACATGTGCGACGGCACGTCGCAGGCGCAGCCGGGATAGGTGTTGTCGCGCCAGGTGCCGCCGGGCTCGCCGGCCTTCTCCAGGACGGCGAAGTCGTGATAGCCGGCCTGCTTGAGCTTGATGGCCATGCCGATCCCGGCGAAGCCGGCCCCGATGATCACTAATCCTGGCACTGGACCTCCCGGAGGCCGCTTATTGGACACTTCATCCAATGTATGGAGCGCCGCTTGATCGAGTCCAGGTGATGAGAATCACAACCCGGGAACGCCGAAAACCCGCCACGGCCTCCGCGGCGGGTGTCCTGCCTGCCGGGCTAACGCAGGAGGAGGAAAGCCGCGACGCCGATGATCACGATCGCCACGACGATCGCGATGATGGGCACCAGGGGTGACTTCTTGGGCTTGGCCGTGGCCTCCTGCTCGCGCGCGTCGGCGAACGCGCGGAAGGCCTGGGTGTTGCCCGCAGGGTCGATGTGCTGCTGGTCAGACATGGCCAGCAGCCTAGCGTGATCGCCTGCGTCGTTTGCGGAGTTTGCCGTGATCTGTAGCTAAGGGCTGATTAGGGGACCGGCCCACCTGGCGGATAGTTTTGACGCATGCTCAGGACCCTGTTCTCGCCCCGCATCGTGGGGCTGCACCTGCTGACGATCGGGGTCCTCGTCGCGTTCATCTTCCTCGGGCGCTGGCAGCTCGGCGTCTTCCAGGATTCGGGCAAGCCGCAGTCCTCCTCCGACCCCGCGCCCGTCGCGGTCGCCACGCTGGCCCGGCCGGGCTCGCAGATGGCCGCCGACGCCGTGGCCCGCCGGGTCACCGCGGCCGGCGTCTACGAGGCGGGGCGTCAGCTGCTGGTCGCCGACCGGCGGGCCGACGTCGACGCCCCCGGCGGCAACGTCTCGCGTGACCATGGCTACTGGGTGCTGACGCCGCTCAGGCTCGACGACGGCACGCTGATGCCGGTCGTGCGGGGCTGGGTGGCCAGGAGCGACGACGCGGCGGTGGCGGCCGTGCCGGAGGGCCGGGTCACGGTGGCCGGGCGGCTCCGTCCCCAGGAGGGCACCGACAGCGTGCAGCGGCGCGCGGAGGGGCTGCCCGCCGGCCAGGTGCAGACCGTGTCCACCGGTGAGCTGATCAACCTGTGGACGGGCCAGAAGGTGCGCACCGGCTATGTCGTGGCGCAGCCGCCGTCCGGCTCGCTCGCGCAGGTCAAGAGCGCTCCACCCGCGGTGGGTGGCACGCTGACCTGGCGTAATCTGGCTTATGCGGCAAATTGGTGGATCTTTGCTGGATTCGCCGTTTTCATGTGGTTCCACTTCGTCCGCGACGCCGTGCGGGCGGATCGGGACCGTGGCAAGTCCCCTGAGATGGCTCTGGAAGGTTGACATCGTGGAATCGGCACTGAAGCCCTTCCGGGCGCTCGCCTACGTCGTGGGCGTCATGCTGCTCGTGCTCTGCGTCGCCATGGTGCTGCGCTACGGCTTCGGCGAGGCGTCCCTGTCGAAGATCATCGCGCCCATCCACGGCGGGCTCTACATGATCTACCTGATCACGGTGATGAATCTGGGCATGAAGGCACGCTGGTCGTGGCCGTACATGCTCGGTGTCATGCTCGGCGGCACGGTGCCGTTCCTGTCGTTCTACATCGAGCGCAGGGTGACCCAGCGCGTGCAGGGCGCCCTGCCCACCGCGGCGGAGGCCTGACCGCAGGCCCCCGCCGCCGGGGTCAACGGCCGAGGCCGCGCCTGCGGGATCTCTTGAGCCGCTCGCGCTGCGACGGGTCGAGCATCAGGTAACCGACCACGGGGGCGGCGACCACGCCGAGAAAGACCAGCAGCGCGAACCACCCAGGGAGAAAGATCCACGAGAGCAGGACCGCGGCGCCGGCGCCAATGGCGTACTTCTGAATTGGCGACATCCTCTACTTCCTCCGAACGCGGAGCGCGCGCCCCGCCTCTCCCACATTCTGCTTCTCCTGTGCAACGGATGGAGCCATGGCTTGGTTCCGTGTCGCGATGTATCTCAAATGTTGCGTGTGCCGCTGATCGTTTCGAGGTCGCGGCGGAGCTCGTCCAGAGTGGGACGTTCCATCGGATCGCCCGACAACAACCGGAACAACACGGGAGCCAGCGCTCCCGCGCGGGACAACGACGCGCCGGGCGCGGGCGGCACGCCCTCGACGGCGGCGAAGAGCGTCGCGCCTAGCGACCACAGGTCGGCGGCCACCGTGCGGGCGCCCTCGGGCGCCGTGTAGGCCGGGAGCGTTCCCGAGCCGAGCAGCGGGATCAGCCGGGCCCGGCCCGCCGGGTCGATCAGGACGTTGCCCGGGTGCACCCCGCCGTGGAAGCCGCTCCCGGCCCGCAGCCGGTCGAGCACGGCCAGCCCGACCTCGGCGACCTCGGCGGGCGGCAGCGGGCCCGACTCCGCGACCAGCGCGTCCAGCGGGCGGCCCGTCGACAGGTGTTCGAGCGTCTCGCGCACCACCTCGGCCGGCGGCGGCCCCGCCGGGTGCAGCATCGCCCTGATCAGCGACCTGAGCGGGTCCGCGCCCGCGGCGGGCAGCTGCCCCGGCGGGCGGCCCTCGACCGCGAAGTGCAGCGTGGCGGCCAGCGACCACAGGTCGGCGGAGGGCAGCACGCTCAGGCTCGGGAACCCGAACCCGGTCAGCACGGCCCGGCCGGTCGGGGTGAGCAGCACCTTGCCGGGGTCGATGCGCCCGTGCACGATGCCCGCGGCGTGCGCGGCGCTCAGCGCCGCCAGGACGCAGACGCCCACCCTGGCCGCCTGGGTGATCGGGAGCGGGCGGCGCGAGCGTACGGTCTGCTCCAGCGACGCCCCCGAGACGAACTCCATGACCAGCCATGGCACGCCGTCCTCGACCACCACGTCCAGCACCCGCACGATGCAGGGATGCCGCAGCCCGGCGGCCCGGCGCGCCTCGTCCAGCGCGACGTCGCGTAACTCGGCCGGAACCCGCAACTCCCTGACCGCGACGTCGCGGTGCTCCGGCTCGTCGAAGGCCAGGCGCACGGAGCCCGCGCCCAGGGGGTTGAGCAGCCGGTAGCGACCCGCGAGCTTCCTGGTCTCTGCCATGTCGAAGTGCACGATAGCGCCCGCGTGCGTGCTTAGGCCATCACGCCGAGTCGCCGGCCAGCCAGGCTTCGTGCGCTTCGTGCACCTTGCGCCAGAGCTGCTCCTTCTCCTCGGCGTTCACGTCGTCCAGCGGCAGCCCGAAGACGTCCGCCAGCGCCGCGTAGTAGTCGCCCGCCGTCGCCAGGGTGACGGAACTGGCGCGGTGCCCGACGCGGCCGAGGACGGGCCCGCGCAGCAGGTCCACGCCGGACGCGTCGCGCCGCGCGACCGTGGCCACCCGGACGAAGCCGGACGTCGGCGCGGTGGTCAGGTGCCGGTGCATGTCGGTGAAGGCGGACATGCCGGTGGGTTCGAGGCCGAAGTCCATGCCCTCGAACGAGCCGCTCGGGTCGTGCTCGAACCGCCAGCCGCCGGGCGCCACCTCCGACGGGCGCAGGACGTAGGTGAAAGGGCCCTGCTCGTACGTGCCGGCCACCAGCGGCAGCGGCTCGTGCAGTGCGTCGCCGAGCCCGAGGTCGGCCAGCCACTCACCACCCGGGTTGCCGTCCGTGGGCAGGCCGCGCACGGTCAGCACCAGGTGGTTGGCGGTGATGGCGGGCGCGCTCCGCCGGTTCTGCACGCCGCCGACGTGCCGGGTCACGTCGTAGCCGAGCGCGCCGATCAGCTCGGAGAAGGCGCCGTTGAGGTGATAGCAGTAGCCGCCGCGGCCCCCGATGATGCGCTCGGCCGACTCGACGGGATCGACGGTGGTGGGACGGCCCAGCCAGATCTCCAGCGCCTCGTACGGGATCTTCTCGATGTGCGCGACGTGCAGCTCACGCAGGGCCTCGGCGCTGGTGGGAGCGCCCAGCAGGTGGGACAGGCCGAGGCGGCGGAGGTATCCGGCAGTGTTCACCTGCCAAGTCTGCACCGTATGTGCACGAATAAAGGAGTGTCGTCTGCACAGTGCGCTTCTAGGCTTTCGTACGTGGCAGAGCAGCGACGCATCCTCGTGGTCGAGGACGACAAGACGATCGCGCTGGCCGTACGGAACAGGCTGGCCGCCGAGGGCTTCGATGTCCGGGTGGCCGGCGACGGGCAGGACGCCCTCGTCCAGTACGGCAAGGCGGATCCGGATTTGGTGGTCCTCGACCGGCTGCTGCCGGGGCTGGACGGGCTGGAGGTGTGCCGCAGGATGCAGGCCGCCAGGCCGGTGCCCGTCCTCATGCTGACCGCGCTCGGCGACGAGACCGACGTGCTGGTCGGGCTCGGGGTCGGGGCGGACGACTACCTGGCCAAGCCGTTCAGCATGCGGGAGCTGGTGGCCAGGATCCACGCGCTGTTGCGGCGGGTCGATCGGGCGGCCCAGCTCGCGATGGAGGACACCGTGATCAGGGTGGGCGAGGTGGAGATCGACACGGCGGCGCGCCGGGTGTTCGTGCGGGGGGCGGAGGCGCAGCTCACCAGGACCGAGTTCGACCTGTTACGGCGGCTGGCGGAGCGTCCTGGGCAGGTGTTCGAGCGCGATCGGCTGTTGTCGGACGTGTGGGGGTTCTCCGAGGCCGCGGCGACGAGGACGGTGGACAGCCACGTCCGGGCGCTGCGCCGCAAGCTCGGCTCCGACGTGGTGCGCACGGTGCACGGCGTCGGCTACGCCCTGGTGCGGCGATGAGCCCGGCTGCGGTGCGCGAGGTGCGGCCGAGCCCGGTCGCGTGGGCGCGGGTGCTCTCGTGAGGCCGCTCGACTTCCTCGGCCGGATCAAGGTCAAGCTGGGCATCGTCATCGTGCTCGCCGTGGGGACGGCGTTCGCGGTGAACGAGGTCGGCATCAACTCCGGCGCCTCGCGCGAGCTGCGCATCGCGGTCGCGGTGATCCTGGCGTTGATCATGGTGCAGCTGCTGGCCATGGGGATGACGAAGCCGCTGCGCCAGATGGCCAGCGCCGCCCAGACGATCGCCAAGGGCCGCTACACCCTGCGCGTCCGGGCCACCTCGCGCGACGAGGTGGGGGAGCTGGCCAGGGCGTTCAACGCGATGGCCGCCGACCTCGGCGAGGTGGACCGCCAGCGGCGCGAGCTCGTCGCGAACGTCAGCCACGAGCTGCGCACCCCCATCACCGGCCTGCGCGCGGTGCTGGAGAACGTCGTGGACGGCGTCTCCGCCCCCGACCCCGTCACCATGCGGACCGCACTCGCCCAGACCGAGCGCCTCGGCCGCCTCGTCGCCCAGCTCCTCGACCTGTCACGGCTGGACTCCGGCGTACGCCTGATCGAGCCGGAGGCCGTCGCGCTGGAGCCGCTGATCGAGCAGGCGGTCCGCGAGGCGTCGATGGTCCGCGAGGACGTGACGATCAACGCGTCGGCCCCCGCCTACCTGGCCGTGCGCGCCGACCCCGACCTGCTCGCGCAGGTCCTGGCGAACCTTCTCGACAACGCGGTACGGCACAGCCCGCCCTCCGGGGTGGTCACCGTGCGCGCCACGGCCTCGGGGGACGACGGCGTGCGGGTGGCCGTCACCGACCTGGGGCCGGGGATCCCGGTCTCGGCCAGGGGGCGCGTGTTCGAGCGCTTCTCCCGGCTGGACACGGGGCGGACGGCCGACTCCGGGGGCGCCGGGCTGGGGCTGGCCATCGTGAAGGAGATCGTCGAGCTGCACGGGGGTTCCATTCGCATCGACGAGTGTGCGGGGTGCCGCATGGTCGTCGAACTACCAGGGAGGACGACGATGGCGGACGCGCCGTTAGAGGGCGAGCGGAGCACGGTGGATGAGGGGCGGCTGGAGCCTTCGCCGGTTGCGGACCGCTCCGAAGCCTTCGGTGAGAGCGCTGCTGTTGCGGCGAGGGCCGCGAAGGCGGCCGACCGCACGCCGGTCGACACCCCCGCAGGAGCGGGACTCGCGTCCGGCGATCTCGTGTCCGGGCCTCGCGTGTCCGGGGATCGCGTCTCTGAGGATCGCGTGTCCGGGGATCTGGTGTCTGGGGGCCTCGTGTCTGCGGGGCACTCGAACGTCGCGGGCGATGCCAGGCCGGGCGTCGGTGTCGCGGTGGGCGCCACCTCCGGCGCCGGCGTCGCGGCGGGTGGATCCGTGGCCGGTGGTGCCGGGATGAGTGGTGCCGGGGTGGGTTGGGCCGGGCCGAACCCGGCGGGTGGGTACGGCCCGAACCCGGCGGGTGGGTACGGGCCGCTCGCGCCGCCCGCGGGCGGCGGGCTGGGCAGGATGGTCGGCGGCGGCGTCATCGGCCTGCTGGTGGGCTTCCTGGTGGGCATGTTCGGCGCGGTGTTCGTCAGCGTGACCTTGGGCGACGGCCTGGCGCTCATCACCCTGATCATGTGCACGGCCGTGATCGGCGCGATCGGAGCGTCCATGGGCGCCGGGTCAGGACGCAGGGCGGCGGCGGCCTATCAGATGGCCCAGATGGCCCAGGGCCCTCACGCGGTGCCCGGGACCCAAGCGACGGCAGGAACACACGTGACAGACATGACACCCAGGACCGACATGACTCCCGGGACGCCGGTGCCTTCCGGATCGCCGGTGACTTCCGGGACGCACGTGACACCCGGGACGCACATGACGCCCGAAACACCCGGGACATATGTGGCATCGGCGACCCAGGTAGCGTCCGGGATGCATGTGGCATCATCCGCGTCTCAGGGAGCGTATGGGACTCACATGACGGCGGGGGCGCAGGGCGCGCAGGGGCCGGGGTCGTACCGGAGTCAGACGCCGCCGCCGTACGTGCCGCCGCCGCTCTTCCCCAGGCCCGAGCTGCCCGATCCGCCCCGCTGGCTGCTGCCGGGGGCGGCGGGGGCCGGCGTGGTCGCCGCGGTGGCGTTGCCCGAGGCGCAGGTCGGGCTGGGGATCGTGCTGGTCGCGATGGTGCTCGGCGCGGCGGCAGTGCCCGCCGTGACGCGGCGGATGACGCCGTGGACGGTGGTGTTCGGGGCGACCGCGTACCTGCTGATCTCGATGGCGGCGGTCCGCGACGCCGACTGGCTGGTCGCGATCCTGCTCGTGGCGGGGGCCGCGCTGGGCGCGCTGGCGGTCTCGGGAGCGGGCGCTGGGTGGCTGGGCGTGATCAGGGGCGGCGCGTCCGTGCTGCTCGCGCTGGGGCCGGTGCCGTACTTCCTGGCCAAGCCGCTGAAGCGGCTGACGGCCCGGCGGCGCGTCATGCCGATGCTGGCGGCGCTGGGTATCACGGGGGTGCTGCTGCTGGTGTTCGGGCTGCTGTTCGCCTCCGCGGACGCGGTGTTCGCCTCCTACGTGGAGCGGCTGACCACCACGCCGGCCTGGGCGGAGTCGGTTCCCGCGCGGATCTTCCTGTTCGCGCTGGGCGGCGTGCTGCTGGCGGCCGTGGTGCTGGTCGCACTCCGGCCCGTGGTCGACCCCGTGGGGCCGGGGGCGAAGTTCGCCGTCAGCAGGAGCGTCTGGATGTTGCCGCTCACGGCGGTGAACCTGCTGTTCGCCTCGTTCGTGGCGGTGCAGATCACGGCGCTGTTCGGTGGCAACACCTTGGTGCTGAAGACGGCCGGGCTGACCTACGCCGAGTACGCCAGGCAGGGGTTCTTCCAGCTCGTGGTGGTCAGCGTGTTCGTCATGGGGATCGTGGCGGTCGCGGGCGGGCTGCTGCGGGTCGAGCGGCGCGAGCGGTGGTTGCTGGCCGGGCTGCTCGGGGTGCTGTGCGGGCTGACGATGGTGGTGCTGGCCTCGGCGTTGCACCGCATGAACCTCTACACCGAAGCCTACGGACTGTCCCGTCTGCGCCTGTCCGTGCAGGCCACGGTCTGGTGGCTGGGCGCGCTGTTCGCGCTGGTGCTGATCGCGGGAGCGGTACGGCTCACCGGCCGCCGCTCCGGCTGGCTACCGCGGACGATCGTGCTGGTCACCGGGATCGGCCTGGCCACGTTCGCCTTCGTCAACCCCGACCTGCAGGTCGCGCAGACGCAGGTGGAGGTGCGCGGCATCACCAAGATGGACTCCGACTACCTGGGCGACCTGGGCGCCGAGGCAGTGCCCGCGCTGGACCGGCTGCCCGAGCCGCAGCGCAGTTGTGTGCTCGCCGACGTGGTCAGGGCCAACGGGCTGGACCGGCCCGATCCGTGGAACGGCTGGAACCTGGCCCGCGCCCAGGCGCGCGACCTGCTGGCCGAGCGGCCCGTGGTGAAGGCGGTGAGCTGCGACCCGGTGTTCTCGCGTAGCACCTCTGATTGAATCTCGGGGTGAGCTACGACGTGATCATCAGCGGCGGTTGGGTGCTCGACGGGACGGGCGCCCCGCCGTACCGGGCGGACGTGGCGATCGGCGGTGACAGGATCGCGGCGGTCGGGAGGCTGGACGGGGCGTCGGCGCAGACCGTGATCGACGCCACCGGGCGGTATGTCGCGCCGGGCTTCGTCGACTGCCATGCCCACGGTGACGCCGCCGTTTTCGAGCCCGGCGTGCAGCTCGCGGCGCTGCGGCAGGGGGTGACCACGTTCGTGCTGGGGCAGGATGGTCTGTCTTTCGCGCCCGGTTCGGCGGAGACCGTCGCCTATGCCTCCCGCTACTTCGCCGCCGTGAACGGGCCGCTGCCCGGGGGAGCGTCGTCCGGGGGAGCGCTGTCCGGCCTGGGGTTGACCGAGGGGCCGTTGACGGTCGGCGAGTTGCTCGACGAGTACGACCGCGCGACCGCGCTGAACACCGTCTACCTGCTGCCCCACGGCACCATCCGCTACGACGTCATGGGGCCCTCGCCCGATCCGGCCTCGCCCGGCGACCTGGCCGCGATGGTGCGGCACATCGAGCGGGGGCTGTCGGAGGGGGCGGCCGGGTTGTCGAGCGGGCTCGAATACCTGCCGGGCCGCTACGCCTCCGCCGAGGAGCTGGCCGCGCTCTGCGAGCCGCTCGGCGCCCTCCCGTACGTCACCCACATGCGTGCCTACGGCGTGCGGGCCGGGCTGGGCATGGCGGAGGTCGTGGACATCGCGGGGCGCTCCGGCGCCGCCGTACACGTCTCGCATCTGCACGGACCCGCGCCCGTGCTGCTGCCGCTGGTCGAGGAGGCGCTCGGCAAGGGGGTGGACCTGACCTTCGACACCTACCCCTACCTGCGCGGCAACACGATCCTGGCGATGGTCGTGCTGCCGCCGTCCGTGCCGGGCGCCGAGACCGACCTCGCGCTGGAGATGATCGCCTCGCCGGAGCTGGACGACTGGTGGCCCACGCTGGCCGACACGTGGCCCCGGCTGACCGTCTCGCACGCACCCGGGCTGGAGTGGGCCGAAGGGCTGACCATGGTGGCGGCGGCCGAGCGGGCGGGAGTGATGCCGGCCGAGTTCTGCCGCCTCCTGTTGACGGAGACGCGGCTGGAGGCCGGGGTGGTGTCCGCCCGGCCCGACGAGGGGCCGGAGGGGGAGGAGTCCGTACGCCGGATGTTGCGGCACCCCTCGCACACCGGCGGCTCCGACGGGATCTATGTGGGCGGTCATCCGCATCCGCGCGGGTTCGGGGCGTTCGCCAGGTTCCTTGGCCGGCATGTGCGGGAGCTGGCGGACTGGACGTGGGAGCAGGCCGTGGTGCACCTGGCTTCGCATCCGGCCCGTCGCTTCGGGCTGGCGGACCGGGGGCTGGTGCGGGGTGGGTTCGCGGCGGACTTGGTGGTGTTCGATCCGGCTGTGGTGGGGGATCGGGCGACGTACGCGGCGCCGCGCACGCTGGCGGCCGGTGTGGACGACGTGATCGTGTCCGGGGTGCGCGTGCTGGCCGGTGGCGAGCTCACCGGAGCCACACCGGGTCGCGCCCTGCGACCGTGACGCCGGGGCGCGCCTGGCGACCGTGAGGGCGGGGGGCGCTGCGACCGTGAGGCCGGGGGGCGCTGTGGCCTTGGGGTTCGTGCGGACTGGGATAGGGTCGGACGCGGACGAAAGGGGTGCCGTGATCCTCGGCCAGTCGGTCTTCGACGGCGGGCTCAACTTTCCGCTGATGGTGGTGCACCGTGACGCGCTGCGGCACAACGTCGCGACGATGGCCGCGTTCGCCCGCGATCACGGGATGGAGCTGGCACCGCACGCCAAGACCCACATGTCCGCTGAGATCGCCACCTGCCAGCTCGAAGCGGGCGCCTGGGGGCTGACCGTGGCGACGCCGCGGCAGGCCGAGACGGTCCGGGGCTTCGGGACCGGGCGCATCATGGTGGCCAACCAGGTGGTCGATCCCGCCGGGCTCGACTGGGCCGCGGGCGAGCTGGCGCGAGATCCGGCGTTCGAGCTGCTGAGCTTCGTCGACTCCGAGGCCGGGGTGGACATTCTCGCCCGGCACGCCGCGTCCCGGCCGTTCCGGGTGCTGGTGGAGCTCGGGCACGAAGGCGGGCGGGCCGGGTGCAGGACGCTCGACGAGCTGCTGAAGGTCGCGTCCTACACGCAGGCGGCGCCCGGTGTCGAGCTGGCGGGGGTGGCCGGATACGAGGGGTCGCTCAAGACGGCCGACGAGGTCCGGGCCTATCTGGGCTCGTTGCAGGAGGCCGTCGAGCACGTCCGGGTCAGGAACCCGATCCTGTCCGTGGGCGGGAGCCAGTGGTTCGACGTGATCGGGCGCGAGCTGGCCGCCACCCAGGCCAGGATCCTGCTGCGCAGCGGCGCGTACGTCAGCCACGACGACGGCTACTACCGGGAGCGCACGCCGTTCAACCGGATCGAGGGCGAGCTGCGGCCGGCCCTGGAGGTGTGGGCGCACGTGTTGTCCACGCCCGAGCCCGGGCTGGCGATCGTGGGGCTGGGCAAGCGGGACGCGCCCTACGACGAGGGGCTGCCCGTTCCGCGCGACGGCGGCGTCACCATCGTCAAACTGCAGGACCAGCACGCCGTGGTGCGCGCCGACGGGCTCAAGCCAGGCGACCTGCTGGCTTTCGGCATCTCCCATCCGTGCACCGCGTTCGACAAGTGGCGTGTGCTGCCCCTGGTGGACCGGGATTACCGTGTCGTAGGCACGATAAACACCAACTTCTAGGGAGATCTCGTGAAAAAGGAGCTCAAGACCACGGAAGGTGCTGCCCCGATCGGCGCCTACTCGCAGGGCCTCGTGGTCGGCGACTTCGTCTTCACCTCCGGCATGGGCCCGGTCGACCCGCACACCGGTGAGATCACCGGCGACGACGTGGCCGCCCAGACGCACCAGGTCATGCGCAACCTCGGCGCCGTCCTGGCCGCTCACGGCCTCGGCTTCGACGACGTGGTCAAGTCCACGGTCCACCTGCAGCACCTCAAGCGCGACTTCGCCGCCTACAACGAGGTGTACAAAAGCTATTTCAGCCAGCCCTTCCCGGTGCGCACCACCGTGGGGTCCGAGCTGATGAACATCCTGGTGGAGATCGACTTCGTCGCGCACAAGAGCGCTTAAGGTCAGCATGTGGACAGTTCGGTGTACGTCTTCGTCGAGGACCTGCGCGGCGAGGGCGTCGAGCGGGTGCTCGACAGGATCAGCGCGTACGGCGTGGCCGGCATCACCGTCGGAGCCGTGCACCACGCCTCCCGCGACGTCACCCCGCACGGACTGTCCCGGCTCACCGTCCGGCACGACGGGGCGCACTTCGTGCCGCCGGCCGACCTGTTCGCGGGCTCCCGGCTGGCTCCGGCGCCCGGCTACGTGGACGCCTTCGACGGGCTTCGGGACGCCTGTGCGAAACGGTCGTTGAAGCTCCACGGATGGACGGTCTTCCTGCGCAACGCCACGATCGGCGCCGATCATCCGGATGTGACCGTACGCGACTGCTTCGGCGGCCGCGGCTCACTCGCCGACCTGTGCCCCGCCCACCCCGACGTGCGCGCCTACGCCGTCGCGCTGGCCCGGGCGGTGGCCCGGCTCGGGGTCGACAGCGTGGTGGCGGAGTCGCTGCACTTCAGGCCGCTCAAGCCGCAACGTTCGTTCGTGCCGCTGGGACCGATGGACGCCTACCTGTTCGGGCTCTGCTTCTGCGACTACTGCATGCGCCGCGCCACCGACCTGGGCGTGCACGCGGAGGTGGCGCGCGACGAGTGCGCCAGGATCGTCGGAGGCGTGTTCGACGGCGACCCGCCCGCGCAGGGCGAGGTGACCAGGGCGGCGCTGACCGCCTACGCCGGGCCCGACGTCGTCGCCTACGCCCGCGCGCGCTCCGAGACCGTCACCACGCTGGTGTCGGAGGTGGCGTCCGCGGTCGCCGACGAGGGCTCCAAGCTGGTGTTCATCGACTCGACCGGGGCCGTCAAGGGCTACGTGGACGGGCTGCCCACGCCCGGCCTGGCGGCGCACGACGCCTGGCAGTTCGGCGTCGATCTGGTGGCGCTGGGGGATCTCGTGCCCGCGTTCGGCGTGCTGGCCTACGCGCGGGACGCGGCGCGGGTGGCCGACGACGTGGGGGCCTACCTGCGGTCCGTGGGCAAGGATCGCGAGGTGCGGGCGGTGTTGCGGCCCGGCCATCCCGACAGCGACTCCACCGACCGGCTGGTGGCCAAGGCCCGCGCGGCGAAGGCGGCGGGGGCGGTCGCGGTGGACTTCTACGCGTACGGGCTGATGCCCCATCCGGTGCTGGACCGCATCCCGGCCGCACTGGCCGAGGCCCTTTGACCCAGGCCCTTTCGCTGGGGCCCTTTGCCCCAGGTCCTTAGGCTGGGGCCCCTTGACCCAGGCCCTTTGGCCGGGGCCTCTCGGCCGGGTTCGCCGACCGGTGGCGGGTGGTTCAGACGCCGTCGAGGATGGCCGAGACCGCCTCGCCGGCGAAGTCGTCCGTCAGGTGCAGGTCCCTGAAGACCGCTCTCATCCACACGGCTCCGGCCAGCAGGTCGACGATCAGCATCGGATCGACCGACTTCGCCAGCTCGCCCCGGCGTACCGCCCGATCGAAGATCTCGCGCTCCTTGGCGAAGCGGTCGGCGAAGAACCGGCGCACGTCCAGCTCGGGGTGCCGGACGGCGGCGCCGAGCGCGGCGACCGCGATGTCGCTGCCGGGCGGCTCGGTGAGGAGCCGCTTGATGCCCTCGACCAGCGTCACCAGGTCTCCGCGCAGGCTGCCCGTGTCAGGCGCCTCGAACCCCAGCACGTCGGCCTCCACCAGGGCCGCCCCGAGCAGGGCGGCCTTCGACGGCCACCACCGGTAGATCGTCGTCTTGTTGACGCCCGAGCGCTCGGCCACCCCCTCGACCGTCAGCCCGTCGTAGCCCTTCTCCGCGACCAGCCGCAACGTCGCATCGAAGATCTCCTGCTGCTTCCTCGGTGCCATAGGGGTCATTTTCTCCCAGCGAACGCCGTGGCCACGCCCAGGGCGAGGTAGACGACGCCGCTGACGTGCCGGAGGGTCCTGGCCCGGCTGTTGAGGCGGTTGCCGAGGGCGCCGGCCGCGCACGCGTACAGGATGTCGGAGATCGTGCCGAGGAGCAGCAGCGTGAACCCGAACACGACGACCTGGAGCGCGGGCGAGCCCGCGTCCGGGTCGACGAACTGCGGCAGGAGCGCCAGGAAGAACAGCGCGGTCTTGGGATTGAGCAGGTTGACCAGCACACCTTCGAGGAACACCCTGCGCAGCGGTTGCGGCGCGGGGGCGGCGCTCTCCTCGGGCCTGCCGGTGAACGAGCGGATCCCCAGGTAGACGAGGTAGGCGACGCCGGTCCACTTGACCACGGCGAACAGCGCGGCCGACTGCGAGATCACGTAGGTCAGGCCGGCGGCGGCGGCCGCGATGTGCACGAGCGTGCCCGCCTCCACGCCCAGCGCGCTGGCCAGGCCCGCCATCCTGCCCTGCGCGAGCCCTCGGGCGGTGATGTAGAGGTGGTTGGGGCCGGGGATGAGCACCACGGTGATCGAGGCGGTCAGGAAGAAGAGGAAAGTCGTTGGAGAGATCACGAAATACCAGCGTAAAATGAACTTGGTCTTGCGACGAAGGCCAATTTCCGGCCCGTTTTCCGGACCAATAAAATGTCGGAAGGGCGTGGCATAGTTTCTGGCGTGAACGGTCTCCTCGTCGGGCGCTCTGCTGAGCTGACCAGACTCGTGCGGGTGCTGCAGTCCGCCGCCGACGGCACGGCCGGCGTGGCGCTCGTCGGCGGTGACGCGGGCATCGGCAAGACCCGGCTGAGCACCGAGCTGGTCACGGAGGCCCGTGAGCGCGGCTTCAACGTGCTCGTCGGCCAGTGCGCCGAGCTCGGTGACGCGCTGCCCTACCTGCCCTTGGCCGACGCGCTGCGCGGCGCCGAGCCCGCCGTCCGCACGGCCGCCGCCGCCCATCCCCTGCTGGGTCAGCTCCTGCCCGGCTCGGAGAGCGCGCCCTCGACCGGGCTCACGCAGCAGCGGCTCTTCGGCTCGCTGCTCGGGCTGCTGGCCGACGTGCAGCCGGTGCTGTTCGTGATCGAGGATCTGCACTGGGCGGATCGTTCCACGCGCGACCTGCTGGTCTTCCTCAGCCGCATGGTGCAGAGCGAGCGGGTCTGCGTCGTGGGCACCTACCGCACCGACGACCTGCACCGCCGCCATCCGCTGCGCTCGGTGCTGGCCGAGCTGAAGCGCCTGCCCTCGGTGACGCACGTGGAGCTGGGGCCGCTCGGCGTCGGCGAGATGTCCGACTACGTCACCACGCTGGGCGAGGTCGACGCCCAGGAGCTGGGCCTGATCGTCACCCGCGCCGACGGCAACCCGTTCTACGCCGAGGAGCTCTTCGCGGCCTTGGCCGAGGGCGACAGCCTGCCCGACGGCCTGGCCAGCCTGCTGATGTCGCGCGTCGAGGTCCTGTCGGAGGCCGGGCAACGGGTGTTGCGGGCCGCCGCCGTGGCCGGGCGCCGGGTGGAGGACGAGCTGCTGCGGGAGGTGTCGGGGCTGCCGCTGACGGAGTTCGAGGAGGCGGCCAGGGAGATCGTCTCGCGCGGCCTGCTCAAGGTGCACGGCTTCGGCTACCAGTTCCGCCACGCGCTGCTGCAGGAGGCCGTCTACACCGACCTGCTGCCCGGCGAGCGCACCCGGCTGCACGCCGCCTTCGCCCGGCTGCTGACCTCCCCGGCCGAGCTGGCCCATCATCACCTCGCCGGTCACGACCTGGCGGGAGCGCTGGCCGCCTCCGCCGAGGCGGGGCGCGTGGCCGAGCGGCTGGGCGCGCCCGCCGAGGCCCACAGCCACTACGACCAGGCCCTGAGCCTGTGGGAGCGGGTGCCGGACGCGGCGGGGCTGGCCGGGGAGAGCCGGGGGCGGCTGGCGTTCCGCAGCGCCGTCATGGCGGCCGACAGCGGCGACAACCACCGCGCGATCGTCCAGCTCCGTGCGCTGCCCCCGACGTCCGAGGTCAGCGAGCGGCTGGCCTACTACCTCTACGAGATCGACGACCAGAAGGGCGCCGTCGTGGCGGCCGAGCGGGCCGTCGAGAGCGCCGAGGACCAGGCCGCGCTCGCCCGCGCCCTGGCCACCTACGCCCGCACGCTGCTCTGGAGCGCCCGGCACCACGAGGCGGAGGCCCTCACCATCCGGGCGTTCGAGACCGCCCGCGCCGCCGGGGCCAAGGACGCCGAGGTGGGCGCCCTGCTCACCCGGGCCACCTATGTCGAGCACCACGGCGACGTGACCAGGGCCCACGAGCTGGTCGAGACGGCCTCCGCCGAGAGCACCGGCGACCTGGCCATGGACCTGCGCGCCCGCTTCCACCACGCCCGCATCCACTACGAGCAGGGGCTGCTGGCGCAGGCGGCCGACGTGACCGACGACGGCATCCGCATGGCCATGGAGACCGGCCTCAAGTGGAGCACCTACGGCACCGACCTGCGTTTCCTGCGTTTCCTCATCCACTACGTGAGCGGTGAGTGGGATCAGGCGGAGGCGGTCGCGGCCGGCTTCCCCGCCCGGGTGGGCACGGCGCCGGAGGCGACCCTGTCGTCGTTCGCGCTCTTCATCGAGGTGGGGCGTGACCTGCCGGCCGTCGAGGGCCGGCTGAGCTGGTTGCAGCCCTTCTGGTCCGACGAGCTGGTCGTCTACATGTCCAGAGGGCTGGCCGCCGAGCACGCGCTGTGGCACGGCGACCCGGCCGCGGCGCTCGACCACGTACGCGGCGCGCTGGCGCCGCTGGTCGAGGGCGACGCGGGCACGGTGCGGCTGGCCGCCATCGGGCTGTGGGCCATGGCCGAGCTCGGCACCACCGAGGGCGCCGACGAGCTGCGCGCCCGTGCCAGGTTCGCCGTCGACTCCGGTCCGACCGGTGAGCGCGGCCATCTGGGGCCCGAGGGGGCGGCCTGGGCGGCGCGGGTGGAGGCCGAGTGGCACCGCGTGCACGGGCGGCTCGACGTGGGGTTGTGGCGGGCGGTCGTGACCGCGTTCGACTTCGGCTTCGTCTACGAGACGGCGCGGGCGCGGTGGCGGCTGGCCGAGGCGCTGCTCGCCGGGGGCGACCGGGAGGCGGCGCAGGCGGAGTGGGCGCAGGCTCGGGAGACCGCGGGCAAGCTCCGGGCGGTGCCGCTGGAGAACGCGCTGCTGGAGTTCGGGCGGCGGGCTCGGTTCGGGGGCGGCGGGCACCGGGATGGCACGCAGAAGGATGGCGGGCTGACGGCGCGGGAGGTCGAGGTGTTGCGGCTGGTCGCCGAGGGGCTGACCAACCGGGAGGTCGCGGAGCGGTTGTTCATCGCGCAGAAGACGGTCAGCGTGCACGTGTCCAACATCCTGGGCAAGCTGGAGGTGTCCACCCGGACGCAGGCGGCCGCGGCCGGGCGGGAGCGCGGCCTGCTGTCCTAGCCGGCCCGTTCAAGGCGCGGGCTGCTGGCCTGGCCGGTCTGTCCAGGGCGCGGGCTGCCGGTCCGGTCGGCCTGTCCGACGCTGTGCCTTTGGGTGGGCAGCGTGTCAGCTCGTGATGGTCAGGTCTCGCAGCAGGAAGTAGCTCGCGTGGTCGGCCTGCAGGTACGCGTGGAAGTTCGTGGCCTCGGTTTTGGCCGTCTTGTCCGCGGTGACGATCGTGACGACCACGTACTTCTTGGACGCGCCCGACTGCATCTTGCCGTACACGTACGTGCTCAGGGCCTTGTCCTTCTTCCACTTCACGCCGTCGGAGCCGCGCGCGAGGCTGGTGGCGGCGGTCTTGGCGGCCTGTTCGCTCGGGAAGGACATCATGATCTGGATCGCCTTGAGGTGGCCGCTGTAGGCCGTGTAGGCGAGCTGGATGGCGCGCTGGCAGTCGTTCTTGGCCAGCACGCCCGTGCCGTCCACCGGGTCGCAGGTGTCGTACGTCCAGCCGCCGACCTTGTTCGCCCGGTACTTCACGTCTCCGAGGCCGAAGTTCCAGTCCTCGAACTCCCCGGCGGTGAGCGGCGAGCCGGGGTCGGCGTGCTTCGTGGTCGGCTCGGGGTCGGTCGGGGTGGTGGTCGGCTCCGACGAAGCGGACGGTGTCGGGGCGCTTGATGGCTCGTTCGACTGCTGCGGTGTCGTGGGGGCGGGGGTCGGCGGCTGGGCGATCGTCGCCGAGGTCTGCTGCGGAAGGTACAGGAAGACGTACGCCCCGATGCCGCCGGCCAGGAGCAGCGCCGTCAGGCCGACGACCAGGCCGATGACCAGGGCGTTGTTGTTCTTGCGCGCGGGCGGGCGGGGGTATGGCGGGGCTGACGGGTAGGCGTGGGGCGGTGCGGAAGGTCCCGGGGGCCCGGGAGGAACGGGCGGGCTGTAGGACGGCTGCTGACCCGGCTGTGGCCCGTAGCCGGCCTGACCAGGCAGCGGGCCGTAGCCCGGTTGGCCTGGCTGCGGACCGTAGCTGGGCTGTCCAGATGGCGGGCCCCAACTGGGCTGGCCAGACGGTGGTCCGTAGCTCGTCGGTCCCGGTGGTGGCCCATAGCCGGGTCCTCCCATGGGCGGTCCGTAGCCGGTCTGTGCCGGAGAGGGCCCATGGGCGGACTGGTCGCGCGGCGCTTCGTGGCCGGTCCGGCCGAGTGGCGGCTCGTGGTCACCGTCGCCCTGGTCAGGTGGCGACTGGCTGTGGTCGCCGTCGCGCTGGTCAGGCGGCTGGCTATGGTCGGCGTCGCGCCGGCCGGGCGGTTGGTCGTAGGAGTCGGTGCGCCCGCCGGGCGGCCGGCCGTGGTCGGGGGACTGGCCGTAGTCGCTGGGGCGGGGAGCGTACGGCTCGGGTGGCGGCTGGCTGCCCTGGCCGGGCTGGGCATGTCCCTGAGGCGTGCCGGGGTGCGAGCCATGGTGGTGCTGAGGAGGGCCGTACCCCTGCGGCGGCATTCCCTGCCCCTGTTCGCCCCATGGTCCTGGTGCGTCGGGCTGGGGTGGTGGAGGCTGAGGAGGGTATGCCATAACCCCATTGTGGGGTAGCTGGATATCTTGTGCCCCAACCACCCCACAAAACGCACGTATGACCGGTCTAGGCGGTCATGTCGCAGGACTGGCGGCGGTACCGGCCGGGGGCGACGCCGTACTCCCGCTTGAAGGCGTTGCCGAACGCGAACTCGGAGCCGTACCCGACCCGCGCGGCCACCTCGGCCACCGAGGCGTCGGACTCGCGCAACAACCGGGCCGCCGAGGCCAGTCGCCACCAGGTCAGGTAGGCGAGCGGCGGCTGGCCGAGCAGGCCGGTGAAGCGGCGGGCGAAGCCGGCGCGGGACAGGCCGGCCTGGGACCCGAGCGACTCGACCGTCCAGCGGCGGGCCGGGGTGCGGTGGATGGCGTCGAGCGCGCGGCTGATGGCCGGATCGGCCAGGGCGGCGGCCCAGCCCGAGTGCTCGCAGGTCCCGTTGCCGGTGTCGAACCAGGCGCGCAGGATGTAGAGCTGGAGCATGTCCAGCAGGGAGGTCACGATGGTGTCGGCGCCCAGGCGGGGGTTGTCGATCTCGCCGCCCAGCAGCTCCACGGAGGCCCGCAGCTCGGGGTGGTGACCGAGGGTCGTGGGCAGGTGGATCACGCTGGGCAGATTGGTGAGGATCGGGTGGGCCCTGCCGGGGTCGAGCTGGTAGCCGCAGCAGAGGGTGATCGTCTCGGCCCCCTCCCCGGTGAAGGCGCCGGAGGCGAACAGCTCGGCGTCCTCGAACGGGTTGCAGGGGGAGTCGGCCAGGGGCGTGGCCGGGTCGTCGACCAGGTGGTAGCCGTCGCCGTGCGGCAGGAACACCACGTCGCCCACGCTCAGCGGGACGGGAGCGCCGTCGGCGGGCAGAAGCCAGCAGGAGCCGCGCAGGACGACCTGGATGGCGGCGGAGCCGGGCACCGGCGGAAAGGCTTGCGACCACGGGGCTCGGAACGAGATTCGGGCGGACACCGGCCGGCCGGTACGCATCAACGCGACGACGTCGCTCAGGACATCCACGGAGAAGAGTCTATATGAGGAGACTCTTGCGTATAAATCGTAGACATTGACGCATTGGTTATCTCACCGAAGGTTCCTACGGTTGGTTCCGTACTTCTTCTCCGAGAGGACCAATGACATGATCAAGGTTGGCATCATTCTGGGCAGCACCCGTCCGGGTCGTAACGGTGAGGCCGTGGCCCAGTGGGTTCACGATCTGGCGGCCAAGCGCGGCGACGCCGAGTACGAACTGGTGGACCTGAAGGACTACGCCCTGCCGCACCTGGACGAGCCGAAGATCCCGGCCATGGGCGACTACGCGCACGACCACACCAAGAAGTGGTCGGCCAAGATCTCCTCCCTCGACGCGTTCGTGTTCGTGACGCCCGAGTACAACCACTCCATCCCGGGCGCGCTCAAGGACGCCGTCGACTTCCTGTACACCGAGTGGAACAACAAGGCGGCCGGCTTCGTCGGCTACGGGGTGGACGGCGCGGTGCGGGCGGTCGAGCACCTGCGGCACGTCCTCGCCACCGCCAGCGTGGCCACCGTGGCGCACCAGGTGACGCTCTCGATCTTCACCGACTTCGAGAACGGCGCCGACTTCAAGCCGGCCGCCGCCCACGAGGACAAGCTGGGCCTCGTCCTCGACCAGGTCGTCGCCTGGGGCGGCGCCATGGGCACGCTCAGGGTGTGACGGCGTGGTGGCGCGCGTGATCCGCCGGGTCGCGGCCGTTGTGGTCGCCCTCATCATGGCGTCGGCCGGGCTCGCCCCGGCCGCCCTGGCCCGGCCCGCCGACATCCTGACCCTGCTCCAGGCCGGTGCCGGCCGACTGGACGAAGGACACGTTCTGGCAGGGGGCCGCCGACCAGCACCGGATCGTCACGGCGCTGAAGCGGATCTACGACCGTAAGTGGATCGGCACCGGCGGCAGCAAGGGCGGTCAGGCTTCCGTCATCCACCGGCGGGACTACCCGGACGACGTGGCCGGCACCGTCGCCTACGTGGCACCCAACGACATCGACGACGAGGAGGACAGCGCGTACGACCGGTTCCTGGAGACCGTGGGCAACGATCCCGCGTGCCGGACCCACGTCAAGGGCCTGGTCAGGGAGATCCTCGAACGGCGCCCGGCCATGGTGCGGCTGCTGGAGACCGCCGCGACCGCGCACGGCTGGACGTTCGACGTCGTCGGCGGTGTCGACCGGGCCTTCGAGTACTCCGTGATGGACTACGAGACCGGGTTCTGGAGCTACAACGACGAGGCGGACTGCGTGCGCCTGCCGCCGCTGGACGCCTCCGACGAGGTGCTGTTCGCCAGTTTCGACCGGGTCCTGGGTTTCCCGTTCTTCGCCGACCAGGCGCTCGCGCCGTTCGTCTCCGTCTTCTATCAGGCGGGCACCGAGATGGGCTGGCCCACGCCGTCGTACCCGCACCTGCGGCCGCTCCTGCGGTACGCGGACGGCTACGGCCCCCGGTCCTACGTGCCGCGCGACCTCCCCATGACGCTGGACCAGAGCGTGTTGCGGGACGTCGACAGGTGGGTGCGGACCCGGGGCGAGCGGCTGATGTTCGTCAACGGCGGCAACGACCCGATGACCGCGGAGCCGTACCGACTCGGGCCGGGCAGCCGTGACTCGGCCGTCTACACCGCGCCGGGCGTCAAGCACGCCTTCCTCGGCGAGGTGATCGGCAAGCTGCCACCGGGGCAGAGAGACCGGGCCGTCGCCGATCTGCGGCGCTGGGCCGGATGAGCTGAAGGCGCGACGTGGCCACCAGGCCCGTCGCGCCTTTTGCGTATTTCTCCCTATACGGGGGCCCGCTTCGAGAGCACGATCCTGAGCAACGGGACAGCTCTGGCAGGAGGGAGCAGCCGTGCCGGTGGCCTGGGGAGCCGTACGAGGACGGGTCGTCTTCGACAGCTCCCACCACCTCATGTTCGTGGAGCGGAAGCAGTCCGGGTTCTCCTGGACCGGCACCCGTTCCCTGCTGGTGACCGACCGGCCCGCCGTCTACGTGCACGACACCGGCGGCCTCGGCACCCCGGTCGTCGCGGTCCTCGACCCCGCGGCCGATCCCGACGTCACGATCGAGCTGGTCGACAAGAGCACCCGGCTGGTCGCCGACCTCCGGCTGCCGAACGGCCGGTCGGTCGAGCTGACCTCGGGCGAGCTGCCGGGCCCCGCGCTGGAGGCGCTGACCGGCCTGCGCGGCCGGCTGATGCCCGGCGCCGAGGCGACGGACTTCATCTCTCCCTGCGCGGTCTCCGTCACCCCGCACTACGAGAACGAGCCCGAGCCCGCGCCCGACGACGACGAGGACACCTCGGTGGCGACAGAGCTCGCGGCTTACGTCGTGGTCGCGGGCGGGCGGCTGCAGTTGCGCAACCGCGGCACGATCTCGTTGGAATGGCCCGTGAACCGGGTCACCGTGACTCCCGCCGGGCCGAGCGCCGTCTTGCTGCGGGGTGGCGCCCTGCTCGGCGGGCTCTTCCTGACCGGTGCGACCCTGCACCTGGTCACGCCTCTGGTACGGCGGGCCTTCCTGGCCGCCATGCGGTCCGCGGCCCCGGGACCGAGCGCCGTCGGCACCTCGGCGCCGGTGTCGCTGCGCGGTCTCGACGGGGGCCCGCGCACGGCGGACTGCGTGCTCACCGAGCACGCCCTGGAGTTCCAGTCGCCGGACACCCAGCGCGTGCTCGCGCACTTCGACCTGGGCGATCCGGCGTTGCGGATCGCCGGGACCGCCGAGCGGTTCGTGGTGTTCAGTCCCGCGCACGGGCCGGTGACCGTGCAGTGCGCGTCCGAGGTGTTCGGTCGGCGGCTGCACGAGAACGCGTGGTTGCGGGCCGCCGCCGACCGGACCCTCACGTCGGGGGTGCTGCCGGCCGAGCTGGCCGACGGGCGGCCGGTGGCGTGCGCGTTCGCGCCCGACGGCATGCGGGTCAAGGGCTCCGGGGTGAACCTGCGGATCCCGTACCAGGACATCACGAGCGTCGAAGGCGAGCCCGGCCTGCCGCGGGCGGCGATGCGGCTGACGACCGGGCGCAGCGACCTGCGGCTGGTCGCCCAGCAGGAGCTCGTCCAGGCCCTGCACACCGAGCTCAGGGCGTGGAGCAACGTGCGCGCCGGCGCGGGGCGGATCCCGGACATGTTGCGGGCCGCCGTCGGGTTGGAGGAGGACTACCTGCTCTACACGGTGTTCGGGCCGTTCTACGAACTGCACGCGGCGCTGCTCGGCGACGCGGAGGGCGGCCTGGCCACGCCCCTCACGCTGCCCGGCACCACGGAGGAGCGCACGCGCGTCGCGGCCGTCCTGCAGGTCGGCCTGGGGGAGTTGCAGGCTCACCTCGACCAGGTCGGGTACGTGCTGCCCGCCTTCCTGCGGCACCGCGACGCGCAACTCCTCGCGCCGGTGACGGGCGGGACCGAGCCGGACTGGCTGAAGGCGGGCGAGGCCCGGCTGCGTGCCGCCTTCGTCCCGGTCCAGCGGGCCGCCGCGGAGACCGGGCAGCTCGCCGCGCTGCTCGCCCGGGTGATGGACCTCGACCCGGACGCGCTGCCGAAGGTCAGCTACGCCGGGGCGGCGCTCTCCTTCGGGGCCGCGGCGCTGCTGAACCCGGTGTTCGCGGTGTCGGGGATCTCACAGGCGTACTCGTCACGCGCGCAGGGGGAGCAGCGCAAGGCGCAGGTCACCGCGCAGTCCGAGCGCGGCTGGACGCTCGTCCTCGACCGCTGGAACGCCCTCGTCGGCACCTCGCTGCCGGTCCTCGGGTACGTCGTGACGGAGAACGTGTTCGCCCTGCGCTGGGAGGCCGCCCGCCGCATCGGCCAGGAGTTGCGCACCGCCCCGGAGGCCGCCAGGACGCCGGTGCTCAGAGCGGTGGCCCGCCGCCTGGCCACGCTGGACGTGATGCGCCGCTATCCGGGCGGCGCGGGGGTGCGGCTGCGGCGCGGCGAGATCGCCGACCACCTGCGGGCCGCCCGCGAGACCGTCCGCACCCCCCGATTCCTCGACTTCTGACAAGGATCCAGCGTCATGTCCCTTTTCACCAGCCAGTTCGACCAGGCTCGCGAGGCGGCGCGGGAGTACGCGGGAGACGCCTCGGAGACCCGCTTCTGGATCCCGGCCGCCGCCGCGGTGGCGGGTGCCGCCGCCCTGACCGCCGTGGACGCCGCGGCCACGGAGGGTCCGGCGGAATGGGGCGCCGGCTGGGACGACGGCTGGCACGCCGTCGCGGCGCCACCCGAGGACGCCGGCGCCGCCGTGGACGACGGGGGCGCGTGGTCGCATCGCGGCGACTACACCGACGCCTCGGTCGGCGGCGACGGCGACTTCTTCTACTTCATCGACGGCGACAGCAGCCTGACCATCGGTTGACCGAACCCCGACGCACCACCTGATCGTTCGAACTGCTCGACCGCGCACAGCGCAAATCCACTTGCGAACTGCTGGCCGAGCCGCTGTTCGCGCCGAATTTCTCGCGCAGTTCGGCAGCTCTGGGCGTTTTCTGGGCGAGGAGGTGGGCATTTTATGGGCATGAGTGGGAGGCTCGATGCCATGACGCCCTTGGGCACTCTTACCGATGAGACGCTGACCAACGACGTGCGGGCGCTACTGCGCGCTGGACTGCCGATCCTCCTGCAGCAGTGCGGTCCCGCGCTGCTGGAGCTGTCCGGCGTGCGGGCCGGCGCCGACGATTCGGCCGGACGGGTGCGTGCGCTGGACGCTTCGCTGCGAGAGCAGCTCGACCGGCTGGAGCACCGCGATCTAGCCGCCGCGGCACGGTTGTTGTTCGGGGCCGACGCTTCGACCACTGGTGCCACACTGACCGCCAGGCGGGCGGCGGCCGCAGCCGCCGCCGGGTACGAGGTGCACCACTTCCGCAAGCGCATTGAGCCCAAGCTGGCCGGCTTGGTGGCGTGGCAGCTACGCCGGGCCAGCGAGGAAGCGGCCTCGCGCGCCGTCCCGCCCCAACTTCGGACAGGGGCCGGGCGGCCGGTGCTGCCGGCCGACGTGTTCGCCTGGGAGTCCGCCGAGCACCAGCAGGCTCTGGCCACGCTCTGGGGAACGGCCTACCTGCTCCGTGCCGAACTGCTGACCGTCGCCCGGCTGGTGAGCATGGACGCCTCCGGTGCCGAACTTGTCCAGGCGTGCGGCGTGGCGTTGTGGCGGCACGCGGCGGTCTTGCGCGCCGCGCGCACCTATCGCGCCGCCTACGGCTCAGTGCTGCTGCCCGCGGGCGCGGAACCAGGCAGCGACGTGGGTCCCGACCAGATCGCCGCCTCGGCGGGCTGGACACCCCCGCTCACTCCGACCCAGGACCTGCTGCTCGCCGAACTCGCCGACCCCGGCCAGGGGCTCGCCGACTTCACCGCCCGGCTGGACGCGGCCGCAGGCGGAAGTGCGCTCGCCGCCGCCTGGCAGCGCACGCTGACCGGCCGCGACGGCGGCCCCGCAGAGGAGACCCCATGAGTCTTGATCAACTACTCAATCCGAACACTTCGCCCCGCCGCTACGTCGTCACCGGCGGCCCCTCTGCGGGAAAAGAGGCGATTTTCACCGAGCTGGCCGCTCGCGGCATCCCGCACACTGAGGGCGAACCCGCCCGGGAGATCTACCGTAAGCACCGCGACCGGCTCGGCCGTCACTTGCAAGTCGGCGACCGGCGCGCCTACTCCCGCGACGTGCTGGAGGCGTTCGTCGCCGAATACTGCGACCACACCGCGGGCCTGCGCTTCTACAACCGCGGCATCCCCGACGGCTACGGCTGGGACGCCTTCTTCGGCTTGGGCCCCTATACCGAGCTGGAGCAGGCCGCGCGCGTCTACCGCTACGACGCGGTGTTCATCCTGGACGCCCTGGACGACTTCAACTCAGCCGATGACCTGGTCTGGGCCAAGGAACGCGAGATCCGCCGCGTTCACGAACTCATCATCCAGGGCTACTACGACGCCGGATACCGGCCCATCTTCGTGCCCGCCGACGACGCCGGCCGCCGGGTCGACTTCATCCTCGCTCAACTCCCCGTCCCCGTCATGTGACCCGAGAGGCCACTGATGAACCGCGGCGACAGCCGAGCCGGCACCGGTGTACCGATCATCAGCCCGAACAACGTCCTGGCCAACGCCATGCTCCGCAGCGTCGACATGGTCCGTCCACGCCTGCAGGCCACCAACCCCGACCGGGTCGCCTTCTGTGTCGGCACCCAGATCAACGGCGCCCCGCACCTGGGCACCTCCCTCGTGCACACAGCGGCCTTCCTGCTGGCCAAGGCGACCAAGCGCACCTTCAACGTGGACGCCATCGTCCGCTTCGGCGCCCTGGACAACGCCCCGTACGACATCCGGCTCGACCCCGAAACCCACCACGCCTACCAGCAGACCTACCACCACGCCCTCGGCGCCGAGGGCGTGCGGGAGCTGCTGGGCAAGTACTACCACAGCCTGTTCGACTCCCTGGCCGACGCCACCGGGGTGGACTACGAGGTGGAGACCTACACCGCCCAGCAGAACGATCCCGCCTTCCGGCATGAGTTCCTGGCCACGCTCGGCCGGCTGGAGCAGATCCGCTGGCCGCTGGCCCCCTCCCACGGCCAGGTGCACCTGCGCCTGCCTTGTCCCGACTGCGGCTGGGCGGAGAAGCGCGCTGAGCGGACCAAGTTGGTGCGGGCGGGCTCGGGCGGCGCCGACTTCGCCGTGGTGTGCACCGACCACGGCCCCTACCAGGTGAGCGTGACCGCCGACACGGGCGCCTACCTGGACCTGGCCACGCTGTATCGCAACCTGGTCAAGGAGCGCATGGCCATGCGCGACCCGGTCACGCTGTCGGTCATGGTCAAAGGTGGCGACTGGGCGTATGGCTGCCAGTTGGTGGACGAGGCCTTCGCGCTGCTGCCCGGCCTAGCCCCGCCGCCACGCATCTTCACCCCGATGGTGCTTACTGACACCGGCGCCAAACTGTCCAAATCGCTCATCCGCGACGGCAAGGTGCCGCCACCGCCCGGCACTCGTGACTGGATGCTCGACATCACCACCTGGCCCGGCGACGTCGACTCCTTCGTCGACGCCATGGTCTGGCTCGTCGGCCGCATGCTCGCCGATCCCAAGCATTTCTACCGCAGCTATACAACCCAAGAATTGGACCGCATCATGACCGCCCGCCCCGCGAGCTCCACGGGCGTGCGCGCCCGCGAGATGAACCTCTACCGCCGCTACTTCGACCTGGTCGCAGGAGGCCGCAAGACCATCGAGGTCCGCGTCCAGTACCCGAACCTGCGCAACCTCAAGGCCGGCGACCACATCCGCTTCGTCTGCGGGCGCGACGACGCCCTCACCCGCGTCAAACGCGTGGCCCGCTATGCCAGCTTCGAGGAAATGCTGGAGGTTGAAGGCGCGGCCAACGTCAACCCCGACAGCCCCCGCGAGCAGCAATTGGCGAACATCCGCCGCATCTACGGCCCCGAGAAGGAAGCCCTCGGCGTGCTCGCCATCGAGATCGAACTCATCGAACCCAGCGTGCCTTGACCTCGGCTTGACGTGGGGAAAATCGGGTCCGGGATCGCCGTGGGGGCCGCCTTCCGCGCCTGCCGGCGGCGAAGATCGGCCGCTCCTGGGACATTGGCCGCTGCCGGGGTAGGAGTGGAGGGCGCACGGTAGTCCGCAGGGGGAGGTGCGCTATGAAACCCTTCGGTTCAGCCATCCGGTACGCACGCAGATACCGGTTGGACGGCAATCCACTGCGTCGCCGTACCGATCGTCTGGAAACCTGCGCCGTGATGCTGGCGGTGCTCCTGGTGTCGGTCAGTGTCTGGCCCGCGATCCTGGCCGGTCGGCTGGCCTACCAGGACGCGCTGGCCGACAGCCGGGTCGGGCCCGGCGCGCGGCAGCAGGTGACGGCGACGCTGATGACGGAGGTCCCGCGTGCCCGGGTGACCTTCGGCAGCGAGGCGGCCGTGCAGGCGCCACCGGTCCTGGCGCGCTGGACGGCTCCGGACGGTGTGGTGCACACCGGTTATGTGCCGGTTTCGCAGCCGGCCGCCGCAGGCTCCACGACGCGGATCTGGATCGATCCGAGCGGGATGCCCACCTCGCCGCCCACCGCCGCCTCGATGGTCACGGTCAAGGGCGTCGGCATGGGGGCCTTCGTGGTCTCGATGACGATGTTGCTGGTGTTCACGATGCTCAGGGTGTTCAGGTGGCTGGTGGACCGCCGTCGATACCGCGCCTGGGACAGGGCCTGGGAGCGGGCCGACGAGCTCTGGCACCGCCCGAGGCGGTCATGACTCAGTGAGCGTCGGCTGATCGTCGGCGAGACGTACGGGTCCCGGTGCCACCTCTGGCAGGCTGAAGGCCATGAGGTACGGGATCCGCGAGTTCGAGCTGACGCTGATGCACCGCATGCGCGACCTCAACCCCGCGCGGGTGGAGGACGCGCTCGGTGACATGGGCGCGTCGCGGGCCGAGCTGCGGGCCGCGCACACGCTGTGGACGCGGATGGCCCACGCCCCGGGGGCACCCAAGGGGATGGCGGGGTTGCGGAGGTTGATCGGCCCGCCGTCCTACCAGGGCTCGCAGCCGTTCGGCAGCCTGACCTGCCGGGTGGCCCGGTGGGCGCTGCCGTCCTGGCCGGGGCTGGAGTTCGAGATGCTGACCGGTCCGGACGGCGCGGTGTGGAACCAGTGGTTCGTCCGGCCGGGCGGGGACACCCCGCTGGGCTTCGCGGAGCTGGTCCCCTGGCGGTGCGTGGTGGCCGACGTCGGGACGAGTTTTCCGGGGGCCGTACATGGCGAGGGCGGGGCGCCGCAGCACTGGCTGGTCGATTTCGACCACGAGGGCGTGAAATATCGGGCTCGGTTCGTGTACGGCCTCTACCAGCGGCTCGATCGTGTCTGAGGCACGCCGGCGCGTGAGACGCGATCCGGCCGGCCGCGTGAAACGGGAGCCGACCCGGCGCGCGTGAGACGCGATCCGGCCGGTGTGATCAGGCCGGTGTGGTCAGGGCGGTGTGGTCAGGGTGGTGTGATCAGGGTGGGCCCAGCCACGTGGTGAGGGCTTCGCCGGCGGCGCGGGCCTGCGTGTCGTCGGTGGCCCAGGCCACGTAGCCGTCCGGGCGCACCAGCATCGCCGCGGGCAGGCCGCCGGACTGCCCGGCCAGGGTGGAGACGCGGCCGGCGTACTCCTTCTCGGTCAGGGTCGCGGCGATGCCGGCGGGCGTGGTGTCGACCATGACGAACCGTCCTGGGCGCAGCGCCTCGGCCAGCCGGACGCCGGCCGGCGTCACGTCCGGCGCGTACGTGCCGGCCAGCCGGTGCGGGTGGTCACCGCGCGCGGCGCCGTGCAGGAAGGAGATGGAGCGGTGGTAGCCGTCCCCGAACGGGATGAGCAACTGGATCCCCGCCGGAGTGGCCCGGCCGAACAGCACCTCACTGGGCGGATCGGACAGGCGCACGTCGGCCAGCAGCAGGTTGACGTCGTAGCGCTTGCCCACGAACCGGGCGCCCACCTGCTCGCGGACGACGCTGTGCGCGCCGTCGCAGCCGACGACGTAGGCGGCCCGCTCGACCCGCTCGGCACCGGCGGCACTCCGCACGCGCAGCTCCACGCCGTCGCCGTCCTGGGTGAGCCGGACGACCTCGGCATCGCGGACGAGGTCCACGCCCAGCTCGCGGCACCGGTCTTCGAGTACGCCCTCGGTGCCGCTCTGGGGCACGATGAGCATGAAGTTGAAGCGGCTGTCCAGCTTCGTGAAGTCGACGTAGACGCCCACGTTCGCCTGGGCCTTGGGCACCTTGTTGCCCCGGCGGATCACCTCCTCCGCGAGCCCCCGGGAGTCGAGGAGATCCAGGGTCCTGGCGCTCACGCCGAAGGCCCGGGTGATGTTGGGCGCGTCGGCGCGCTTCTCCAGCACCGTGCAGGGGACGCCGGCCAGGGCCAGCTCGGCGGCGAGGGCCAGGCCGGTGGGTCCTGCGCCGACGACGATCACACGCTCAGGGGCCATCAGAGGCCTCCCAGGTTGAGGGATCGTTGGGTAGTGCCACCTGAACCGCCGCCGGATCGGGGACCAGGCCCCATGGTCAGCCGATCATGCCGCCCAGGCGGCCTTCCAGCATCAGCAGCAGCTCGGCCAGCAGCTCGGCGAGTTGCCGCTCGCGTTCGTCCGGCAGACCCTCCAGCAAGGTCGTCTCGTACGCCAGTTGCTCGGGCATCAGCCGCGCGATGAAGCTCCTGCCGTGCTCGGTGAGCGACAGGTGGGCCACGCGCCGGTCCCGGTCGTCGACGCGGCGGGCGACCAGGCCGATCTCCTCCAGGCGCTTGACGCGCTTGGTCACCGCGGCGCCCGAGGCGAACGTCTCGCGGGCCAGCCTGCCCGGCGTCAGCTCACCGCCCACCCGGAGCAGGGCGCAGAGCAGGTCGAACTCCGCGCGGTTCACCCCGGAGCGGCCGAGCGGGGCGTCGGTGGCCTGCTGGAGCAGGGCGGAGCACCGGTTGAGCCGGCCGATGACGGCGATGGTGTCGAGGTCGGCGTCGGGAAGGACCTGCCGCCACTGGCGCAGCGCGATCGCCACGGCGTCCTCCACGTGCTCGGTCCCTCCTGTGTCGCGGTCTTCGATGGCTCCGATCGTACGCGCCGGCGCACCCAGGCCGGGCGGCCAGCGCGACGAGTCGGTACAGCGGGGCTGGCCGGCAAACGCGACGAGTCGGCGCACCCGGTCCGGGTGGCCAGCGCGGCGCGCCGGCGCAGCGGGCTTCAGGGTCAGGCGGTCAGGGTCAGGCGGTCAGGGTCAGGCGGTCAGGGTCAGGCGGTCAGGGTCAGGCGGTCAGGGTCAGGCGGTCAGGGTCAGGCGGTCAGGGTCAGGCGG